>NZ_JAJCNG010000016.1:0-86981 GCF_020561005.1 Mediterraneibacter sp. 210702-DFI.3.120
GATAGGTTTGGATGATGATGTTGGTTTTGACTGTATGTAGTTTTGAAGGTACATGGAATATAGACAGGAATGAGAAGCAGTGCGAAAGCGCTGTTTTTTTCTTGCAAAAAAATCAAGTTTCTTGACAAAGAAAAGATTTTGCTATATGTATATATCAGGTGAGGATTGTGTGTCTCACGGCAAAAATGCTGGTGGCATTCTCGAAAAAAGTATATAGAAAAGATGGGACAATAAATGACCAAGGGAAGAATCATAATAGCTGATATAGAAAAAATATCAAGTAATGAAGAGTGGATTCTCTCACAGATAGCACAAAGATATGTTGAAAAGTATCAGAAGCATAAGAGAGAAACGGATAAAAAACAGGAGCTGATAGCGGGATATCTTTTAAAAGAGTATTTAGGTGTAGAAAATGATGCTCAGCTTGTAATGAATAAAAATGGGAAGCCGATGCTTGTGGATGCGAGAAAACATTTTAACCTGTCACATAGCGGTAAATATGTAGTTCTAGCGATTGCTGATCAGGAAGTAGGCATTGATATTGAACGTGTGCGTCCGTATCATGAAGCTACAGCGAAGAAGATATTTTCGAATGAAATACAAAATGCAATCTCTGAACTTTGTGGGGAGGAAAAAGACCGGATATTTACTCAATTATGGACAGAACTAGAAGCGAAGCTGAAAGTAAAAGGCATTGGATTTAGCAAAGAATGGGAAAATGAAAAAGCAAAGGAATATTTTATTGAGACAAGATGTATAGATGAATATTATGTAAGCTTAGCGACAAAAGAAAAAATTTCTATAGAAACAGAATGGTTTGCAGGGAATGGAAAGGAAGTAAAATAGTATGATTAAGCCTATTATGAGAGACATATTTTTCTTAAATCAGAAATCAGAATTGGCAACAGAAGCGGATAAGCAGGTGGCAATAGATCTGCTGGATACACTGAAAGCAAATGAAGCAGGCTGTGTAGGAATGGCTGCGAATATGATCGGAGTAAAAAAGAGAATCATTGCAGTGAATATGGGGTTGTTTAATATTGCTATGTTTAATCCGAAAATCGTGAAACGCACAGGCGCTTATGAGACGGAAGAAGGTTGTCTGTCATTGGATGGAGTGCGAAGCTGCAGACGTTATCAGGAAATAGAAGTTGAATATCAGGATATGAATTTCAAAAAGAAAAGAGAAAAATACAGTGGATGGACGGCTCAGATCATTCAGCATGAAATAGATCATTGCGATGGGATTTTGATATAAATTTTGTTTGTGCATTGAGGAGGTGTGTCGCATGGATTTCAAGTATTGCAAATTAGAAATCTTTATTCCAGAAACACATATTTCGCAGCTACAGAAAGCATTGCAGTCAGTAGATGCCGGTCATATAGGAAATTATGATTCCTGTATGTCCTGCTCCAAGGTCACCAGTTACTGGAGACCATTAGATGGAACTTCTCCTTACATTGGAAATGTAGGAGAGATTAGTTGTGAGCCGGAAGTGAAAGTTGAAGTGACTGTATTTACAGAAAAAGTGGATGAAACAATTCAGGCAATTAAAGAGATACATCCATATGAGGAACCGGTAATCAATGCATTGCCGATTTATCGGACAAGCTTTTAAGGGAAAAAGAAGTCTTACGATCAGACAGAAAGGAGACTTCTTTTATTATACAACAGATTCTGATTTCATGCATAGAATAGTTAAGAGAAAATATCGGCAATCATGGAATAATGCCTATGAGATTTTGCGAATTGAAGGAAAAGGAAGTTGTGAATATCTGCAATGGCAAGTGCCTTGGAGGTGTAGTAGATCTGCAGATAAATGTATGCTCCGGTGCGATAGAAGCATTGATTGTTCCGGGACCGGCAAAGTTCTGTGGATTCTTTGGAACGGATAGCGAATATGTGATACCATTTGCATGTATAAAGAAGATTGGACCGGATATTATTCTTGTGGAAATTAAAGAAGAAAAGTTTTTGCAAAAATATTAGACATTGTGTATAATGAAGGCAATAAGATACGTGGAAAGGCGGAGTGGATTATATGAAGTGTCCATATTGTGGCAATCCAGATACAAGAGTGATTGATTCCAGACCAGCAGAGGATAATAGTTCTATCAGAAGAAGACGTTCCTGTGATGAATGTGGTAAGCGTTTTACAACTTATGAAAAGGTAGAGACAATTCCACTGATTGTAATTAAGAAAGATAATAACCGTGAACAGTATGAAAGAGCGAAGATAGAGAATGGAGTTCTGAATGCATGCTACAAGCGTCCGGTTCCGGCTGAAGAGATTCAAAAGACAATTGATGCGATTGAACTGTCAATTTTTAATCGTGAAGAGAAAGAAATCCCAAGCAGTGAGATTGGTGAAATTGTTATGGAGAATCTGAAGACATTGGATCCGGTTGCATATGTCAGATTTGCATCTGTCTACAGAGAGTTCAAAGATGCGAATACATTTATGGATGAATTGAAGAAATTTCTAAGATAATAAAAATCGGTTATACTCTGTTCGTGAGTATAACCGATTTCAATCTTTCGGAGAATGTTAGTATGTTACACGGGAGGCGAGAATGAGAACTTATAAATTAACAATTGCTTATGACGGAACTGCATATCAGGGATGGCAGAGACAGGCAAACACAGAGAACACTTTGCAGGGAACTCTGGAGCGAACAATTTCGTCAGTGGCAGGATATCCAGTGGAGATTGATGGTTCAGGACGAACAGATGCAGGTGTTCATGCGAATGGACAGACTGCAACAGTAGTTCTTTCTGGTCGGGTGGAGGATGGATTTTTTACAGAAAAGATAAATTCAAGATTACCTGAAGATATTCGGATTTTAGATGCAGAGCTTGTGAGGAATGGATTTCATGCGAGAAAAAGTGCAGTTGGAAAAAGATACATTTATCAGCTGGATTTGGCGGAGAAACCAGATGTATTCACAAGACGATATACATATCATTTTCCGCAGAGATTGGATTTAGATGCGATGAGAAAGGCAGCACAATTGTTGATTGGCACGTATGAGTTTGCCGGATATACAGATAAAAAGGATGAAAAGTCCACAAAAAGAACAATTTATGCTATAATGATTTGCGGACAAGGAAGCAAAGTCAATATTCAATATGAAGGAACAGGATTTCTTTACCATATGGTAAGGATTTTGACAGGAACTTTGCTGGAAGTTGGAACCGGAGCACGAAGCATAGAGAGTGTGAAGGAACCTTTGAAATCAAAAGATAGAAGTCAGGCTGGATTTTTAGCACCTGCAAGAGGGTTATTCCTTGATGAGGTGTATTATTGATTCGGTTATGGAAAGTTGCTGATTATTCACGGAAGAGTTGGCGAATGGACGGTGAACAGCAACACTCTTGAAAGGGAGGATGCAGCGTATTGAAATTAATATCATGGAATGTAAATGGTATTCGTGCCTGTGTACAGAAAGGATTTCTTGATTTCTTTCATGAGGCAGATGCGGATATCTTCTGTATTCAAGAGACGAAGATGCAGGAAGGACAGCTAAATCTGGAATTAGAAGGCTATTATCAGTATTGGAATTATGCTGTGAAGAAGGGATATTCCGGAACAGCTGTGTTTACAAAGAAAGAACCATTGTCGGTGAGTTATGGAATCGGTATTGAGGAGCATGACCAGGAAGGACGTGTGATTACGTGTGAATTTGAAGAGTTTTATTTCGTCACAGTATACACACCGAATTCTCAGAATGGGCTGGCAAGGTTAGATTACAGAATGAAGTGGGAGGATGACTTCCGTACTTATCTGAAGAAGTTAGAAGAGACAAAACCGGTGATTGTGACTGGAGATATGAATGTAGCGCACAAAGAGATTGATCTTAAGAATCCGAAGACCAACCGTAAGAATGCAGGTTTTACGGATGAGGAAAGACAGAAGTTTACTGAACTTCTGGATGCCGGATTTATTGATACATTCCGGTACTTTTATCCGGAGCAGACAGGAATCTATTCCTGGTGGTCTTATCGTTTCAGTGCCAGGGCGAAGAATGCAGGCTGGCGTATAGACTACTTCTGTGTCTCGGAAAGTTTAAAGGACAGACTGGACGATGCGAAGATACTTACAGATATTATGGGATCAGATCATTGCCCGGTTGAATTGGATTTGAAATAATAGAAAGAGGAGAAGAGAACAATGACAAAGATTGACATTATTTCAGGATTTCTTGGAGCAGGAAAGACAACTTTAATTAAGAAGCTTCTTTCTGACGCATACAAGGGAGAGCAGGTTGTATTGATCGAGAATGAATTTGGAGAGATCGGTATTGATGGTGGATTTTTGAAGGAAGCAGGAATTGAGATTCGTGAGATGAATTCAGGATGTATCTGTTGTTCACTGGTTGGAGATTTTGGAAAATCTCTTCATGAGGTCGTAGATACTTATCATCCGGATCGTATTCTGATTGAGCCATCAGGAGTTGGAAAGCTTTCTGATGTAATCAAGGCTGTACAGGATGTTCAGGGTGAGATTGATGCAGAGCTCAATAGCTTTACAACAGTTGTAGATGTAACAAAGTGCAAGATTTACCGTAAGAACTTTGGCGAATTTTTCAGCAATCAGATTGAATATGCAGGTGCAGTTATTTTAAGCCGTACAGATAAAGCGAAACCGGAGAAGATTCAGGAAAGCGTTGCACTGTTAAGAGAACTGAATGAAAAAGCTCCAATCATTACAACACCAATCGAGCAGCTTCCGGGTGAGAAGATTCTTGAGACAATGGAATCAAGCAAATCTCTGGAAGAGGAATTGCTTGCAGAAGTAGCTGAAGAGGCACATGAGCATGAACACGAGCATCATCACCATGACCATGAAGAGTGTGAACACGAGCATCACCACCATGATCATGAAGAACATGAACATGAGCATCACCACCACGATCATGAAGAACATGAGCATGAGCACCATCATCATGATGGAGAGTGCAGCTGCGGCTGTGGACACCATCATCACCACGATCATGAGGGTCATCATCATGCAGATGAGGTATTCACAAGCTGGGGTAAAGAGACAATTCATACTTATACAAAGGATGAGGTCAGTGCAATTCTGAAGACTCTTGAAGAGGACGGCTCTTACGGAAATGTACTTCGTGCAAAAGGAATGGTTGCAGGTGCAGATGGTGAGTGGATTTACTTTGATATGGTTCCGGAGGAACATGAAGTAAGAACAGGAGCACCGGAATACACAGGAAGAATCTGTGTGATCGGAGCAGAGCTTAACGAAGACAAGCTTGCAGAATTATTTAAGCTGAAATAAAAAGGATAAGCAAAGCAGTACCCCATAGGGGGCTACGTAACATTATGTAATAACAGATGTCTTCTGCGAAAGGGAGACGGAATGGAGATAGATATGATGAAAGAGCCAGATGTTATGGTTTATCTGATGACAGGTTTTCTTGATAGTGGAAAGACACAGTTTCTGAATTTTACATTGTCACAGGACTACTTCCAGATCGACGGCAAGACACTTCTGATTCTTTGTGAAGAGGGAGAAGAAGAGTATGATCCGAGAGAATTGCTGAAGTATGGTGTCGTTATTGAGACTGTAGAAGATAAAGAAGATCTGACAGAAGAATGGCTGGAAGAGATGAATAAGAAGCACAAGCCGGAACGTGTGGTTATCGAGTATAACGGTATGTGGCAGGTGAGTGAATTTGAGAAGATGAAGCTTCCGGCAGGATGGGCTATTGAGCAGAAGATCACAACGGTAGATGCAAGTACTTTTCAGATGTATCTGACAAACTTAAAACCACTGTTTGTAGAGATGGTAAAGGGCGCAGAGCTTGTTCTGTTCAACCGTTGCGAGGATAAGAAACCGTTGGCAGGATACCGCAGAAGTGTTAAGGTTGTAAGCCCTCAGGCAGAAGTAATCTTTGAGGATGAGAACGGTGAGGTAGACAATATCTTTGAAGACGAAGTACCATATGATCTCAAAGCACCTGTGATTGAGATTCCAAGAGAAGATTATGGTATCTGGTATATTGATATGCAGGAGCATCCGGAGCGCTATAAAGGAAAAGTTGTAGAATTTGTTGCAAAGGTTATGAAACCAAAATCATTTCCGTCTAAGGTATTCTATCCGGGGCGTATGGCAATGACTTGCTGCGCAGATGATACATCTTTCCTTGGATATGTTTGCAGAAGCGCTTATGCGCCGAAGCTGAATGCGGGAGACTGGGTAAAAATTCGTGCAAAAGTGCGTTATGCGAATCTGTCCGTATACGGCGGAGAAGGACCGGTGCTTGAGGCAGAGAATATTGAGCCAGCAGAACCAATTGAAGAGTTGGTATATTTTAATTAAGACAAGCAATAAGACAAGAAATAGGAGGAGAACTTCATGGCAAAGAAATATGATGTAATCGCATTAGGAGAACTTCTGATTGATTTTACAATGAATGGACAAAGCGAACAGGGAAACAATATGTTTGAGGCTTGCCCGGGAGGTGCACCGTGTAATGTGCTGGCACTTCTGAACAAGATGGGAAAGAAGACAGCATTTATAGGAAAAGTTGGAAAAGATCAGTTTGGAGCGTTATTAAGAGATACGATTACGGAAGCCGGAATCGATGCCTCCAATCTGATGGTTGACGAAAATGTGAATACAACACTCGCATTTGTACATACATTCCCAGATGGAGACAGAGAATTCTCATTTTACCGTAATCCGGGAGCGGATATGATGCTTACTGCAGATGAAGTGAATCCAGAAGTAGTAAAAGATACAAAAGTCTTTCATTTTGGAACACTTTCTATGACACATGAAGGTGTGCGTGAAGCGACAAAGAAAGCGGTAGAAACAGCAAAAGCAAATGGTTGCCTTGTATCCTTTGATCCAAATCTGAGACCGCCTCTGTGGAGCTCTCTTGATCTTGCAAAAGAGCAGATGGAGTATGGATTTGGAAAATGTGATATCCTGAAGATCTCTGATAATGAAATTCAGTTTGTATCCGGTAAGGAAGACTATGATGAGGGAATCGCATATCTGCAGGAGACATACAATATTCCGCTGATTCTTCTGACTATGGGAAAAGATGGAAGTAGAGCTTATTACAAAGGCATGCGCGTAGAGAGACCGGGATTTTCAGTGAAAGCAATTGAGACAACCGGTGCAGGAGATACTTTCTGTGGAAGTTCTTTGAATTATCTGGTTGATCATGATTTTGAGAATCTGACAGAGGAACAGTTAGGAGAGATGCTGACATTTGCGAATGCGGCAGCAGCACTTGTAACAACAAAGAAGGGTGCGATCAAAGCAATGCCTGTAAAAGAAGAAGTTCTTGAACTGATTCAGAAATAATTGACAAGAAAACAGTCAGTCGATATAATGTAACACAGAAACAAGGGCGTTTCCAACTTAGGTGGAGAACGCCCTTTTATCGTATCAGTTTATGATAAAGGAGGTCGAAAAATAATGCATAACTATACAAGAGATGATATTTTTCACATAGTAGAGGAAGAAGATGTCGCTTTCATCAGATTGCAGTTTACAGATATTTTTGGAACGATGAAAAATATGGCGGTAACAGTAGGACAGCTTGAAAAAGCATTGGATAACCGCTGTATGTTTGATGTTTCTTCCTTGGAAGGGGTTGCAGATGAGGAAGAATCAGATATGTATTTATATCCGGATTTGAGTACATTTGAAATCTTTCCATGGAGACCACAGCAGGGAAAAGTTGCAAGACTGATCTGTGATGTGTATAAAAAAGATGGAACACCGTATGAAGGCGATCCGCGTTATGTACTCAGAAAGGCTGTTGCGGAGGCGAAAGAGATGGGATATACGATGAATGTTGGCCCGGAATGCGAGTTCTTTCTTTTCCATACAGATGATGACGGTAGACCGACAACAGTAACTCACGAGCAGGGAGGATATTTTGATGTAGGGCCATTGGATCTTGGAGAAAATGCGAGAAGAGATATGATCTTAACATTAGAAGATATGGGGTTTGAGATTATTTCCTCACATCATGAGATTGCGCCGGCGCAACATGAAATCGACTTTCACTACGATGAGGCGATGATTACAGCAGATAATCTGATGACATTTAAGATGGTTGTCAAGACAATCGCAAAACGACACGGTCTGCACGCGACATTTATGCCAAAGCCGAAGAGTGAGACTTATGGGTCAGGAATGCACATTAATTTATCTTTATATAAAAACGATGGAACAAATGCACTTTATAACGCAGAGGATGAGAACGGACTCAGTCAGGAAGGATATTATTTTATTGGTGGCTTGATGAAACATATGAAGGCAATCACCTGTATTACAAATCCAACGATCAATTCTTATAAACGTTTTGTGCCGGGGTATGAAGCACCTGTATATATGGGATGGTCAGCTAAGACAAGAGGACCTTTGATCCGTGTGTCTATGGAGAAAGAAGACAATTCAAGACTGGAACTTCGCAGTCCGGATGCTACGGCGAATCCATATCTGGCACTTGCAGTACTTCTGAAAGCGGGACTGGATGGAATTAAGAATCAGATCATGCCTCCGAAGAATATTGATGAGAATATTCAGAAGATGACGCAGGAAAGAAGAGATGAACTTCAAGTGGAAGAACTGCCGAGAACGCTTGGGGCTGCTACAGCAGAGCTTGAGAAAGATGAACTGCTGATCAGCGTATTAGGGAAAGAGCTTGCCGAGAAGATCATAAAAGCAAATAAGAAAGAATATAAAGAATATTGTATGCAGGTGACAGACTGGGAGATCGATCATTATCTTTACAGGCTGTAGTTCAGGTATCCTGGCATTTGGCATTTAGAGAGAACGGATTGATAGAAGAGTAGTTAGCGGAAGAGGTGAGCAGATATGAGCAACATTATTGTCGTTTTCCCAAAGAGGGAAAATGCAGTAAATATCCGTAATAGTTTGGTTCGTGCGGGTATTGAAGTATCTGCGGTATGTTTGACAGGAGCTAAGGTTTTGCAGTATGCTGATAACTGGAACAATGGAATTGTCGTGTGTGGTTATCGGTTTCAAGATATGCAGTATACAGATTTACGAGAATCTCTTCCGGATACGTTTGACATGCTTTTGGTGGCTTCAGCAGATAAGTGGATGGATGGACTGCCGGATGGGGTTGTAGGACTTCCACTCCCAATCAAAGTTTATGATTTGGTAAATACCGTTGAAATGATTCAGCAGACACAGAGCAGGAAGAGAAGAAAGCGCAGAGAAACGATACGAAAGAGAGACGATTCTCAGAGAAAGATAATCGATCAGGCGAAAGCGCTTCTGATAGAACGAAATAACATGTCAGAAGAGGAAGCACATCGATATTTACAGAAGAGCAGTATGGAAAGTGGGACCAATATGCTCGAAACAGCACAGATGGTGCTGACAATTATGAATGAATAAGAGGATGCTGTTAACAGTAACGAATAAGAAGTGCTGTAAACAATAACAAATGAGAGGACTGTCAGTGATGACAGTGGAACGGAGAAGAGAATGAAATTTACAAAAATGCAGGGAATTGGAAATGATTATGTGTATGTAAACTGTTTTGAAGAGAAGGTAGAAGATCCATCAGCGTTGGCAATCCAGGTGAGTGACAGACATTTTGGAATAGGATCCGATGGATTGATCCTGATCTGTCCGTCGGAAGTGGCAGACTGTGAGATGGCCATGTATAATGCGGATGGCTCTAGAGGAGAAATGTGTGGAAATGGAGTTCGCTGTGTTGGAAAATATATGTATGATTACGGCCTGACTGACAAAACAGAGATTACAGTTGAGACTTTAGCAGGAATCAAAACACTTCAGCTTTTCGTAGAAAATGGAAAAGTTGCGAAGGTTCGAGTTGATATGGGAAGCCCAATCTTGACACCGGCAGAAATTCCGGTTGTGGCTGAGGGAGATAAAGCTGTAGATGAACCGATTCTTGTGGATGGAAAAGAATATCATATGACTTGCGTATCTATGGGAAATCCGCACGCAGTTGTTTATGTAGATGATGTTGATAATCTTCCAATTGAAGAAATCGGACCAAAATTCGAAAGCCATGAGAGATTTCCAAGACGTGTGAACACAGAGTTTGTAAAAGTACTGGATAGACATACTGTACAGATGCGTGTTTGGGAGAGAGGATCTGCGGAGACACTTGCCTGCGGAACAGGAGCATGTGCTGTAGCTGTTTCCTGTATCCTGAATGGATTGACAGAAGATGAAGTAACTGTAAAGCTTCTTGGCGGAGATTTGGAGATTCAGTGGGATCAGGAGAAGAACACAGTTTATATGACAGGACCGGCAACCGTTGTATTTGATGGGGAGCTGAAATAAAGATTTGATGAATAGATAATGATGGTGCGTTGACTGATTTTCATTTTTGTGAATTTGAGGTCAACGCATTTTGTTTATAATATTAATTTAATAACAAAGAGACTATAACAAAAAAGAGATTACAAATTGTAATCTCTTAAAACATCGGAGTGACAAGATTCGAACTTGCGACCTCTACGTCCCGAACGTAGCGCTCTACCAAACTGAGCCACACTCCGATAAAATAGGGAACTTGCCGAAGCAAATTCCCAGCTACGGAAAAGGGACTTGAACCCCTACTAACAGAGTCAGAGTCTGCTGTGCTGCCAATTACACCATTCCGCATTACTTGAGTTTTGTTTGTTGCTTGTTTCAAACAACATGGTTATTATATCAAAGCTACAGAAAAATGCAACCCCTTTTTTGATATTTTTGCGTTAGACTTTTTAAAGAAATTGTCTTAAATGTCAGAAAATTAAGATAATTCATTTCGCCAAACGAAAAAGGGTATCGACGGTAGCGAAAAAAGCATCAATGGCAGAAAAAAGGGCATCGACAGTTACTAAAATCTATAAGATCACTCTACAAGAAAAGCTCTGCAATAAATACAACTGCGCAGCAAAGAACTGCGACCGGCAGCAGTCCGGCACCACACCATGCGGCTACAACTCCAACAACGAGAGCGAGAACTCCGGAGATTGGAGACTGTGTGGCATGAAGGATCGCCGGGAATGTCATCACTGCTAGTGTGACATAAGGTACATAGTATAGAAAGGACTGAAGAAACTGGTTCTTCAAAGGTTTTCGAATCAAGGTCATCGGCAGTACGCGGATTAAATAAGAGATACCGCCCATGATAAGAATATAAATATAAATATTGTGTGTCATAATTTTTATTCCTTCTGAGTAACTGAACAGTTACGTTTTTATTATTGCTTAGTTGAAGCTGAAGTTTCATCTTCTGTCGGTATAGGGAAGAAGAATGCTGCTCCGGCTGAAAGTACAACGGTCAGTATAATTGTTCTGGTACCATCCGACAGAGTGGAGATCCAAGGCAGGCAAGTTGCTGCGAAGCTTGAGATAAATGCAAGAGCAACCAGTCCTGCAACGACTTTATTCTGCTTCGAAGGAGGAATGATGATAGCGATAAACATTCCAAAGAGGGCAACACTAAATGCACTGACCATACGCGGTGACATGATATTTCCGGCAATGACACCGAGCATAGTTCCAAAAGCCCAGCCCGGAAGCGGAGTTACCATCGCGCCATAGGTATAATAAGGGTTTAAAGTACCTGGTCTGCTGATCGCAATTCCAAAAAGTTCATCTGTGATATCATAACTCATCAGCAAACGGTGTCCTAACGAAAGGTCGGGACTCAAACGCTGACTCATGGCACAGCTCATCAGAAGATAACGTGCATTTGTGATCAATGTGACAATTGCGACCTCAATATAAGGAGAGTTTGCAGCAATTACAGTCAGTCCGGCATACTCTCCGGCGGATGCATTATTTAACAGACTCATAAGGAATCCCTGAAATGCATTCAGGCCGATATTTCTTGCGGCAATACCGATTGAAAAGGAGACCGCAAGATATCCAAGACCGATCGGAATTCCATCGCGAAAACCACGACGAAATGCCTGGCTATTAGATTCTTTCATAATAATAAACCACCTTAGTTACAAATTTTGTCTCTGAGGGATATTGTATCATTTTTGCTGAGGAAATCAAAGTCGGAAATGAGGTCAAATCTTCCAATTTATGACATTTCTTGACGCATTTGTGTAAGTGTGATAGAATGACCCCATTGTAACATATAATTTAATACAGATGCGTGAGGTGTCAGTCAGATGGATGATGGCGTCCTGATTATGAATGATTAGAGGAACGACGTGGGAAATCTGGACTGGTGAAAAGGGAAACAGGTGAGAATCCTGTACGAACTCGTCACCGTATTTCGTGAGCTTGTGTTTTGAGACCACTGGGAGACCGGGAAGGTGAAGCAGAAGCATTTGAACGATCAGCCGGGAGACCTGCCTTTCGCAGTACAGGAATGAAGAATTCATGCCACGAGGAATTGGCCGTACGAAAGGAAATGATTTAGACTGCAGTAATTATTTACAGATAGATTGTAAATGATCACCGGTTTTTCTTTGCGTACCCTCGTTTGACTCGAGGGTGTTTTCATTTCTGAGAATAAGAAATCAGGAGGATGACAATGAAAAAGAAAGTATTAATGGTTTTACTGGCAGCAACACTTAGTGTGTCCATGATTGCAGGATGTGGATCAAAGGGCGACAACAACACTGACACAACAAAGACAGAGTCTAAACAGGACAGTGATCAGGAAGCAGCAGATAAAGTTGCGAAGCTGATCGATGACATTTATGTTCAGGAAAGAACAGACAAGACAGATGAGCAGTGTACAGCAGCGAAAGAAGCATGGGATGCACTGACAGATGCACAGAAAGAACTTGTTGAGGGAGAGAATGCGGATCCGGATTATTTCGGAAGAGATACAGGAGATGCATCCAAGGATGATCCGCTCAATGCTGATGAGATCGGTGAAAATGAAATCCTTGTAGTAAGTTTTGGAACATCCTTCAATGACAGCCGTGCAACAGATATTGGTGGTATTGAGAAAGCAATCCAGGCAGCAAATCCGGACTGGTCTGTAAGAAGAGCATTTACAGCACAGATCATTATCAATCATGTACAGGCTCGTGATGGTGAGAAGATCGACAATGTGGATCAGGCATTGCAGAGAGCGGTTGACAATGGCGTAAAGAACCTCGTTGTACAGCCAACACATCTGATGCATGGTGCAGAGTATGATGAACTTACAGCAGCAGTAGAGGAATATAAAGATAAGTTTGAATCTGTTAAGATTGCAGAGCCACTTCTTGGAGAAGTAGGAGCTGATGCAACTGTTATCAATGCAGACAAGGCAGCAGTAGCAGAAGCAATCACAGCAGAGGCAGTGAAAGATGCAGGATTTGACAGTCTGGATGCGGTAAAAGAAGACGGAACAGCATTTGTATTCATGGGACATGGTACATCTCATACTGCAAAGGTTAGCTATTCTCAGATGCAGACACAGATGGAACAGCTTGGATATGATAATGTATTTATCGGAACTGTAGAAGGTGAACCGGAAGATACATCCTGCGAAGCAGTGATCGAGAAACTGAAAGAAGCAGGATATAAGAAAGTAATCCTTCGTCCGCTGATGGTTGTTGCAGGAGACCATGCGAACAACGATATGGCCGGAGATGACGACGATTCCTGGAAGAGCCAGTTTGAGGCATCAGGAGCATTTGACAGCATTGATACTCAGATTGCAGGTTTAGGAGAGATCCAGGCAATCCAGCAGCTGTATGTAGCACATACACAGGCTGCAATTGATGCAGAGTAATTTGTAAGAAGATATTGAGAAGGTCATGCTTATTCAGAGAAAAGGGAATTGCATGACCTTTTTTGAATCAATGAAAGGAAGGATTTAGATGAAAAAGAAGTTATTAATGGTATTAATTTCTGTTTCTATGATCGCATCTGTATTTACAGGATGTGGAAATAGCACAGAGGCTAAAGACAGTGGAAAAGCACAAACAGAACAGGCGGATACAAAAGAGGATTCTGCAGATAAGGCAGATGAGGAGCAGGCAGCACTAGAAGACGGAACATATACAGCAGAATTTCAGACGGACAGTTCTATGTTCCATGTGAATGAAGCAATGGATGGAAAAGGAACACTGACAGTAGAGGATGGGAAAATGACAATTCATATCAGTCTGGTGTCTAAAAATATTGTCAATCTGTTCGAAGGAACTGCCGAGGACGCACAGAAGGACGGCGCAGAATTGCTTCAGCCTACAACAGATACTATTAATTACAGCGATGGAACATCTGATGAGGTCTATGGATTCGACGTTCCGGTTCCGGCACTGGACAAAGAATTTGATCTTGCATTGATCGGAAAAAAGGGAACATGGTATGATCACAAGGTCAGTGTGACAAATCCGGTGAAAGTAGAAGAATAAAATGCATTTGTAACCTTTACAAACCGGCAAAGAAGGGATAAGATACTTTTATAAAACAATTTATAAAAGGAGCCTTGGATATGGCTGGAGCGGAAAAGAGAAATATTACAAAATCAAAAATAGTAAATTATATTATAAATCACGAAGCAACGTCTAAAGTGGAATTGTCGAAGGATCTCAATCTTAGTATGCCGACTGTATTGTCGAATGTGAATGAGCTCTTGGCTAATGGAATTGCGGTTGAAACCGGAGAATATGAATCTACAGGCGGGCGAAAAGCAAAACGAATCAGTATTAATCCAGCGTACCGTTATGCGGTTGGGATAAGGATCACTGCTAAGCATGCAGGATTTGTACTTGTGAATTTGAGCTATGAGATAGAGAAATATGAAAGGATCCGCTTAGAATTTTCAACAGAGGCTGCTTACTACTTACAATTGAGCGAAGCATTGGAAAGATTTCTTTCAGATGTAGAAAACAGAGAACGAATCTTGGGAATCGGAATTTCAATTCCGGGAATTGTTAATTCGAAAGAACGAATGCTGATCAAATCTCATGCACTCCAATTGGAGAATTATAGTTTAAGCTTTTTGGAACAGATCTTTTCACTTCCGGTTTATTTTGAAAATGATGCCAATGCGGCAATGATGGCAGAGGATTTAAATAACTATAGAAATGCATTGTATCTTTCATTGAATAACACACTCGGAGGAGCATTTTGTATTGACGGGAAATTGATTCCGGGAGCGAATCAGAAAGCCGGAGAATTTGGACATATGATCCTTGTTCCGGGTGGAAAGAAATGTTATTGCGGAAAACAAGGCTGTGCGGATGCTTACTGTGCGGCGAGCGTGCTGACAGATGATACCAAAGAGACACTGGAACAGTTTATGAAGAAGGTGGAAGAGCAGGACGGACAGGCTGTGAAGGTTTGGAAAGAGTATCTTAATAATCTGGCAATCCTTATTTCAAATCTGAGAATGGCATATGATATGGATATTATTCTTGGAGGAGAAGTAGGGGGATATCTTGCAGATCATATGATAACCTTAGGGAAAAAAGTAATGGAATATAATGGATTTGAGCATGATGCGAGATACCTGAAAGTTTGTTCATATAAGAGAGAAGCCTCGGCAGTTGGTGTGGCAAAATATTATTTACAGGCCTTTATTAAAACATTATAACGATCAGAGTGATGGAAAGTTAGAAAATCCAGAGAAGAAACATTTTTAATACATGTTTCTTCCCTGGACTTTTTTTGCGCAAAGTGCATAAAAATTATAGAGAAATCTTGTGCAATAGGCAGAACTGAACAATAACATATTGACAAAATACATTTCTTGAACAATAATGTAATTACTTTAATAAAACATTTAATAAAAGATATTCAATAAAGGAGGAAAACATTATGTTACAGCAGGTAATGACAAACCCGGGAGAAATTATTTTCAGAGAGGTACCGGTTCCGGAAGTGAAAGATGATCAGGTACTAGTTAAGATTATGAATATTGGAATCTGTGGATCTGATATTCACGTATATCATGGAAAACATCCATTTACAAAATACCCGGTGACTCAGGGACATGAGGTATCCGGTGAGATTGCCAAGGTCGGAAAAGATGTTACAGAATTTCATGAAGGACAGAAAGTTACGATCGAGCCACAGGTTTACTGCGGACAGTGTTATCCGTGCCGCCATGGAAAATATAACCTTTGTGAGGAACTTAAGGTTATGGGATTCCAGACAACAGGAACAGCTTCAGAATATTTTGCAGTAGATGCCTCTAAAGTAACACCGATTCCGGAAGATATGTCTTATGAAGAAGGTGCCATGATCGAGCCTCTGGCAGTTGCAGTGCATGGAGTGAAGCAGGTAGGAGATGTAAAGGGATTGAATATTGCAGTTCTTGGTGCAGGACCGATCGGTAACCTGGTTGCACAGGCAGCAAAAGGAATGGGTGCCGCAAAGGTAATGATCACAGATGTCAGCGACCTTCGTCTGGATAAAGCAAAAGAATGTGGTATTGATGTATGCGTTAATACTATGGAGAAGGACTTTGGCGAGGCAATGGTTGAAGCCTTTGGTCCTGACAAGGCAGATGTGATCTATGATTGCGCAGGAAATAATATCACAATGGGACAGGCAATTAAATACGCAAGAAAAGGAAGTATCATCGTTCTTGTTGCCGTATTTGCGGGAATGGCAACAGTAGACCTTGCAGTTGCAAATGATCACGAACTGGATATCAAGAGCACAATGATGTATCGTCATGATGATTATGTAGATGGTATAGAACTTGTAAATGAAGGAAAGGTTCATTTAAGACCATTGATTTCTAAGACATTTGCATTCAAAGATTATCTGAAAGCATATCAGTATATTGATGATAACCGCGAGACAACGATGAAAGTAATCATCAATGTGCAGGAGAAATAGGTGATCGAATCAAGAGAGGACAGAGTTTTATCAGAAACTCTGACTAGGAGGTAATTAATGGAAAACGAGAGTAATAATGGAAAAGTGCCTCTGATCAGCAAGATTGCATATGGTTTCGGAGATGTCGGATGTAACTTTAGCTGGATGTTTGTCAGTAACTTTTTAATGATTTTCTATACAGATGTATTTGGAATCAGTATGGCGGCAGTATCAGCATTAATGCTTTTTTCAAGATTCTGGGATGCGGTCAATGATCCGATCGTAGGTGGATTAACAGATAAAACAAACACAAGATGGGGAAGATACCGTCCATGGCTGTTGGTGGCAGCACCGATCACATCAGTGCTTTTGATCCTTTCTTTCTGGGCACACCCAGATTGGTCAAATACATCGAAAATAGTTTACATGGTAATTACATACTGTCTTCTCGTCTTAGGATACACCTGTGTAAACATTCCATATGGAACACTTTGCGGTGCTATGACACAGGATATTGATGAGCGTGCCAAGATCAATACATCTCGTTCCGTAGCAGCAATGATCGCAATCGGAATCATCAATATCGTAACAGTGCCACTGATCAGCAGGCTTGGAAGCAACAGTGTAAAGAACGGTTATCTGTTTGTTGCAATTATTTACGGATGCATCTTTGCTGCATGTCATTTCTTCTGTTTTGCAAAGACAAAAGAGCAGGTGACAATTCCGGAGAAAGAAAAAATCTCCATTAAAGTACAACTGAAGGCCGTTATGCAGAATAGACCATATCTGCTTGCATTAGTTGGACAGGTGCTGTTTGGTTTCACATTATATGGAAGAAATGCAGATATTTTATATTATTTCACTTATGTAGAAGGAGATGCTTCCTATTATACAACATATTCCATGTGTATTATTATTCCTTCAATTATCGGTGCAGCTTGCTTCCAGCCGGTATTCCGCAAGTTGAATAATAAAGGAAGAACAGCATCTGTTTTTGCATTACTTACAGGAATCGCTATGCTTGTAATGTTCTTCTTTAATGTAAAAGAATCTCCAATTGTATTCTATGCATTGGCAGGTATTACACAGTTCTTCTTTTCAGGATTTAACACTGCAATCTATGCAATCATTCCGGATTGTGTGGAATACGGTGAGTGGAAAACAGGACTTAGAAATGATGGATTCCAGTATGCATTTGTTTCTCTTGGAAATAAAATCGGAATGGCTATAGGTACTGCACTCCTTGCAGCTCTGCTTGGTAAATATGGATATGTGGCAAATCAGGTACAGAATCCGGAAGTAATTGCAGTTATGAAACATGCATTTTCAACAATTCCAGGAATTTTGTGGATTGTCACAGCAGTTGTTCTGTTCTTCTATCGTTTGAATAAAAAACGTTACAATGAAATCGTGGAAGATCTGAAAAATGGAAAAAGAGGTTAAGAAAATATAATAACAAAAACGTGGCCCGGTGCACTGCACCGGGCCATTATCTATATAAACTATTCGTAATTTTTGGTCGAAGTCCGGCAATCATAAAAGATCTGTCGCTAATACAATCACCGTCTTCTTTTCTATGTATGATACTTTTGTAATTCATTTGTATCAACTTGATGATGTTATTATACGGAAGAATTGTGAACACCTCGTGTCACGAAAGCTAAAGAAAAGTAAAATTTATTAAGAGTATATAATCTAAAACGGAAGAATTGTTTAATCCAGATTATAGACAAAATGTTGATAATTTCGTTAAGGGAAGACTGGAAATTTTTCACGATACATGATATGATGATGTAAGTGTCAAAAAGTATAAATTGCGTTTGTGCTCGCACAAATAAGCAATTTATACTTTTTGACACGCCGAACACCGAAAACGGAATAAAATGGTGTGAACACACCATTTTATGGGAGTTTGAGGTATTCGAGGATTGCGGGAATTGCATAGCAATGGAGCAATCCGGTTACATCAGAGAGTGGCAAAATTTACTTTTGACACTCGCATCATATGATAGAAAACAGTAAAAAAGGAAGGATGAAAATAATGGATATCAAAGAAAAGATTCATGCAACAACAGAAGAATTGTTAAGCAATATGGAAAGACTTGTAGCGATAGATTCACAGCTTGGAACACCGGCAGAAGGAATGCCATTTGGAGAGGGACCGGCAAAGGTTCTTCACGAAGCACTGCAGATTGCAGATGAACTCGGATTCAAGACAGTGAACCTGGATAACTACTGTGGATATGCAGAGATGGGAGAAGGCGAAGAGATCGTTGGTATCGCAGGACATCTGGATATTGTACCGGCGGGCGGTGACTGGACCTATGATCCATTCAAGCTGACAAGAGAAGGAGATTATGTTTACGGACGTGGAACAACAGATGATAAAGGACCTGTTATGGAAGCGCTTTATGCAATGAAGCTTCTTCGTGATTCAGGTGTGAAGCTCAACAAGAGAGTTCGTCTGATCATGGGATGTAATGAGGAAAATGGTTCCAGATGTATGGAGCATTATAATGAAGTGGCAGAAGAGTTATCTTGTGGATTCACACCGGATGCAAATTACCCATGTATTCACGGAGAGAAAGGTATGCTTGGCATGCTGGCAACTTCTAAGAATACAAAGATTATTTCTATCAATGGTGGATTTGTATTCAATGCCGTATGTGATGCATGTACAGCAGAGATTCCGGCAGAAGAAGGACTGAAAGACAGACTGGAAGCTGCTTTCGCAGAGACAAAACTTCAGGAATACAAAGTAACAGAGGAAGATGGAAAGATCACTATTTATGCAAAGGGAGTATCTGCACATGCAAGTACACCGGCATTTGGAGTTAATGCTGCAGGAGTTATCTTTGATTGTCTTGCAAAAGCCGGATTTGAAGATGATTTCGTAGAATTCTATAACTCACACATTGGTACAGCATGTGACGGATCAGGAATTGGACTGAAATGTGCAGATGAGTTTGGAGAGCTTACATTCTGTAACGGAATCGTTAAGAAAGAAGACGGTGTGATCTCCGCTACAATCGATATCAGATTCCCGGTAACATATTCTGTAGAAGATATGCTCAAGATGTGCGAAGGAAAGCTCGAAGACGAGAACGGACGCATTGAGATCCACACAACTACAAAACCATTGTTCTTCCCGAAAGAGTCTCCACTTGTAGAGGCACTGTACAAAGCTTATACAGATGTAACAGGAGATACAGAGAACAAACCGTTAGTAATCGGTGGTGGAACATATGCGAAGTCCTTAAAAAATATCATCGCATTCGGACCGGAGAAACCGGGCGTAGATTACCGCATCCACGGTGCCGACGAGTACACACTCGTATCTGAAGTTGAAGAAGCAGTACAGATTTACATGGAAGCAATTAAGAACTTGCTTGCAATTTAATAGATGTTACTAAGTATTGCTTTGATCTTGCTTGTAGGAATGTCTATGGGCTGGATCTGTAAGAAAATCAAACTGCCAAGCTTGCTTGGAATGATGATCACGGGGATGATACTCGGCCCATATGTACTGAATCTGTTGGATGACAGTATTCTTGGAATCTCAGCCGAGCTTCGAAAGATCGCGCTGATTATCATCCTTACAAGAGCCGGTCTTGGTCTGGATCTTTCAGGACTTAAAAAGATCGGAAGACCGGCTGTGATGATGTGTTTTGTTCCGGCAACGTTTGAGATTGTTGGAATTGTACTGTTGGCTCCGAAGCTGATGGGATTATCTATACTTGAAGCTGCAATCATGGGAGCTGTGCTTGCAGCAGTTTCACCGGCTGTTGTAGTACCGAGAATGGTGAAGCTGATGGAGGAAGGCTATGGCGTGAAACAGGGGATTCCGCAGCTGATTCTTGCGGGCGCATCTGTGGATGACGTCTATGTCATCGTGCTGTTTTCAACATTTACAGGAATGATGCAGGGACAAAGTACATCTATACTCAGTTTTATCAATATTCCGGTTTCTATTTTCCTTGGAATTGGGATTGGATTATTAATAGGGACATGTCTTGCGTATTACTTTAAGAAAGTGCATATAAGAGATACCTCGAAAGTGTTGATCATTTTGAGTATTTCTCTGTTGCTTGTTGTTATGGAAGACAGTTTGAATACGGCGATTACATTTTCAGCATTGATCGCGATCATGTTCATTGGGATCGGTTTGCAGAAGAAGAGAGAAGTTGTTGCGAAGAGGATTTCTGTGAAATATGGAAAGCTGTGGGTGGCAGCAGAAGTATTTCTGTTTGTGCTTGTAGGAGCAACAGTGAATGTCGGATATCTTGGAAAAATCGGTGTGAAAGCGTTAGTTGTTATCGTAGGTGCACTGGTGTTTCGTATGCTTGGTGTATCCGTCTGTCTTCTTGGAACAAGTCTCAAGAAGACAGAACGATTATTTGCCATGATGGCTTATACACCGAAAGCAACAGTTCAAGCCGCAATCGGTGGAATCCCTCTTGCGATGGGATTTGCATGCGGAGATACCGTTCTTACCGTGGCTGTTTTAGCGATTGTGTTGACAGCTCCGCTGGGCGCATTTGCGATCGATTTCTCGTATAAGAAATTATTGAAAAAATCAAAATAAAAAATGTTATTAAAACAGTTCATGTAGAAAAAACGACCATTTATGAAAGCAGACCTTAACGGTCTGCTTTTTGTGTTATGATAAGTTCAGTAAAAAAGACACTTGTGATATGGAAAATGCAAGAAAACTGATCACAGGTACTGCGAAGGGTAACAAAGTAACATAGTACACAATAAAAGGTAGGTTTCAAAATGAGTCTGAAATATGAAAAGTTGATCAGAAAAATGACACTGGCAGAGAAAGCAATTATGATGTCAGGAAAGAACACATGGGAGACAGTTGATTTAGAAAAATATGGGATTCCGTCTATGGTAATGTCCGATGGACCGCATGGGCTGAGAAGACAGGCAGGAGCAGGAGACCATTTGGGATTGAATGCCAGTCTTCCGGCAACTTGTTTTCCGACAGCAGCAGGAGTGGCAAACAGCTGGGACGAAGCACTTGGAGAAGAAATTGGAGAAGCACTTGCAGAGGAAGCAGTGACGATGGGTGTCAATGTGATCCTTGGACCGGGACTTAATATTAAGAGAAGTCCTCTGTGCGGAAGAAACTTCGAGTATTTTTCAGAGGATCCATATCATGCAGGAAAAATGGCGGCGGCATATGTTCGTGGAATCCAGAGCAAGGGTATTGCAGCTTGTCCAAAGCATTTTGCAGCAAACAGTCAGGAGCTGCGCCGCATGGCAAATGATTCCGTTGTGGATGAAAGAACGTTCCGTGAGATTTATACAACCGGATTCGAGATTGCAATTAAGGAAGGTAAATCAAAGTCCATCATGTCTTCCTATAATGAAGTAAATGGAGTCTATGCAAATGAAAACAGTCATATGCTGCAGGAAATCCTGGTAGATGAGTGGGGCTTTGATGGTTTTGTTGTATCTGACTGGGGCGGAAGTAATGATCATGCACTTGGTGTGAAGAACGGAAGCCATTTGGAAATGCCGGGAACAGGAAAATCAGGTATGTATGATATTATTCATGCAGTTGAGAATGGTGATCTTGATGAAGCGGTATTGGATCAGAGACTGGATGAGCTTTTAAATGTAATCTTCTCAACACATCAGGCAACAGAAGACGCAAAGGGAAAAACATTTGATGTGGAAGCGCATCATAACCTGACAAAACAGCCGGAAGCAATCCTTGATGTGATTGGATCAACAGATCTGGATGTTGTTGCATATGAGCAGGGATATATCCGTAACAGAAAACCGAATCAAAAGTTGACAAAGGCAGCAGTAGAACTTGCAAAGAAGGCGGATTGTTCGTAATCGTAAGTAATCTGATCACTGTACTTAAATATGTAATGTTGCTGTTTTTGCCACTGGCATTCGCAGGACTTCCGAATATTGATTTCGGTTTCCCGGGAATCGACATTACATTATTCGGTGAGACATTTAAGTGGAATATTATCGGATATGATGCGGCACATGGAGGTCTTCCGTATTTCTGTGCATACATGATCGCAATGCTCGTTGGTGAGTGTATCAACTTCCCAATCCAGAGAAGCTTTGTGTTCCGCAGCAAAGGAAAGATCTGGTATCAGGCGTTCTGGTATCTGATCGCATTCTGTATTGTTACATGTATTGTAAACTCAATCAATTGTATCTGGGTTGCAGTTGCCGGAATGTTTGTACCGGGATGGCTTTACAATATCGGAACAACCGTGCTGAACGGAGGAGTGTCGATGGTGGTATTCTTCTTCGTGAATAAGATTATTTTCCCGGAGGGAGAAGCAAAGTAGAATAGAGAAAAGAAGAACAGAAGAACAGAGCAGTGCGCGTTAGCGTGCTGTCCTGTTCTTTTAACATGAAAATCATTTTCAAATTCATCTTGACAATAAAATTTTTTGCGTTAAAATAAAAAAATGATTTTTGATAGATTCGAGATGGAAGTAAAGTAATGTTGGAATTTATAAAACAGAGCAAGAAAAGAAAGTTATATTGTATCCTTGGCATATTGTATCTGCTGTGTATTATCTTTGTTGCAAATGATGCATGGTTGTATAGCACACCCATTGCAAAACTGACAAAGGTCGAAACCAGTGTCTCAGGAGAAGAGACAGGAACCAGAGGGACGAAGGAGAAAAAATATAAGCAGAACATCCAGGGAGTAATCCTAAATGGGGAAAACAAGGGAAAGACAATAAGTTTTACGAATGAGTACACGTATACCGGAATGACGAAACAGCCATATCATAAGGGAGATAAGGTACTGCTCAATGGAACAAGCAAGAGAATGGGTTCTGGAATTCGTGGACTGAAACGAGATACAGAGCTTATGATACTTGTAGGATTCTTAATGTTTGTATTAATTACCATTGCAGGAAGACAGGGTGCGCTTACGATATTGACCGTTATTTTTAATGTTGCTGTTTTTGCAATTGGTTTTTGGAAAGCGGGAGATACATCAAATGTGCTGGAAATGTGCAGCGGGCTGGTGATTCTTTTTGCGGTTATTACATTGGTTGGATTAAACGGGATTCATAAAAAGACATGGGCAGCACTTTTTACAACATTGATTGTTCTTGTAATGATCATGGGAATCTTTGATGTTGTAATCCATCATGCAGAAGATCTTGATTATTCGACCATGGAGTATCTTGGAAGTATTGAAAATCCGGATGAAATTTTCCATGCAGAAATCCTGATCTCAGGACTGGGAGCAATCATGGATGTGGCGGTCGCCATCGCTGCATCCTTAAGCGAAATCGTTGAAAAGAAGCCGGAAGTGACATTTTTGGAATTATTTAAATCAGGAAGAGAAATTGGATATGACATTATGGGAACGATGATAAATGTGCTGTTGTTTGTCTTTGGCTGTGGACTGATCCCAATGTGTCTGATTCGAATGAATAATGATGTGAGTTTAATTACTATTATAAAATTGCACATTCCATGTGAATTGTGCAGATTTCTGGTGGAAAGTATAGGAATTGTTCTGGCAATACCGATTTCTATTTTGGTTACTTCTGTGATGATAAAGGTCCCAGGAATGTTTCATAGACAGAAGAAAGCAAGAAAGGTGCAGGGAGAAGGAAAATGCTGATAACACTTGGATTGATTTTACTGATTTTAATTATGGTCGTCGGTGGAGACAGAGGTGTCGTTTCGCTTATTGCTTTGTGTGGAAATCTGTTGATCTTAAGTCTTGCAATCTGGCTTATGGCATCAGGAGTTCCTGTTCTTCTCGTTACGGTTTGTGTCGGCGTTGTCATTTCCTGTATTACGTTGTTCTATCAAAATGGTAGAAATGGAAAGACATGGAGTGCATTTCTGGCAACTATGATCACAATGCTGTTGCTGTTTTTCTTCATATATATCGTTGTATGGAGAAGTGAGGCGGGAGGTCTTAACGAGATACAACAGGTTGGAGAAGATGTATTTTATTATAATATGAACCTGAATATCAGTATGAGAAATGTTGCTGTCTCTGTTATACTTCTCAGTACTCTTGGAGCTGTTCTTGATATGGCACTGACAGTTACCACATCTGTTTATGAAGTGAAAAGCCATAAAGAAGATATGACTTTTAAAGAACTGATTCACAGCGGAATGCAGATAGGAAAAGAAGTGACCGGAACAACGGTGAATACACTTCTGTTTGCATATTTAGGAGAATCACTTCTGCTTTTTTCCTATCTGCGGATGCAGGGATATTCGTTTGAACTACTGTTGAATTCTAAAATCATGTTTGAAAATTGCGCCTCAATGATCTTCGGAGCAATCGCCTGCGTGGTTGTAATGCCGGTGGCAGCGGTTGCAGGGGGCTATTTTTTCCGATTTAAATAAACATAAAATCCAACGTTTAACATAATTCCAACTGCTGTAGAAACCGGTGCAGCAAGACCGATCTTTGTCAGGCTGGCATTCGGCTGGATACTCATGATGTATGCCATTGGCAGACGGACCAGAAGTGTCTGGATGAGTCCCTGTGTCATAACCCAGAGCGTCTTATCATTTCCATTAAAATAACCGATCATGCTGAAGAGGACGGCTGTTAAAATCGTTTCCGGTGCGAATCCTTTCAAGTAAGCAAAGCCATTCTGAATAACGTCGGCATCCGTAGAGAAGAATCCGGACAGGACATCTCCCTTAAGAAATACAAGAGCGAAGACGAAACATCCGACAACCAGGCCGACTTCGATTCCGGTGAACATAGATTTCTTTGCACGCTTTGATTTTCCGGCACCGACATTCTGAGAGACGAAAGAAGCCATAGATTGCATGAGTGCGCTAGGTACCAGCATTGCAAAGTTTACGATTTTACAGGCAACGCCGTAACCAGAAGAAGCCTCCAGTCCGAGCCGGTTTACAAAAGCGCAGAGTGCGAGGAATGACATCTGTGTCAGGAATTCCTGGAGCGCAAGAGGGAGTCCAATAATGAGGAATTTCTTGCACTGTGGATTCAGGCAGAAGTCTTTTTTCATAATCTTAAACGGCAAATTCTTTTTGATAAGAAGAACTACTGCGAAGACAACACTGACTGCCTGGGCGAAAACAGTTGCAATTGCGGCACCGACTGCGTTCATGTGGAAACCTGCAACAAGTAGCAAGTCACCGAAAACATTTATGATGCATGCGACAAGTACAAAAAGCAGAGGAGACTTGCTGTCTCCGAGTCCACGGAAAATCGCAGAAAGCAGGTTGTAGGCGACGATGAAGAAGATTCCGCCACCGCAGATACGGATGTAAACAGTAGTCAATTCGACAGCTTCAGCAGGTGCCTGCATCAGGATTGCGATCGGGTGTGCAAAACAAACCATAACGATGAACAATCCAACTGAAATCGCTGTAAATACAATTGCAGCACCGCCAATGACGGAGCCAATCTGTTCCGGTTTCTTTTCGCCGAGATAACGCGCGATCAGAACCGTGATACCCATAGCAAACTGGACGACTACGAAAGTGACCAGATTCAGAACCTGACTTCCGGTAGAAACTGCAGAAAGTCCGGAGGTAGAACCAAATCTTCCAACGACCAGAAGGTCAACCGCTCCATACGCTGCCTGAAGGATTAGTGCGCCAAGCACAGGCATCATAAATGCTACCAGTTTCTTTAGAATGCTTCCTTGCGTAAAATCAGCAGTTTTATCTGTCATTTTGAATGCTCCTTTCACACATGATGTCGTAAAATTTCTGGATTGTTTGAACCATGCAGTCAGCGTCCGCATCGGAGATATCATCAAGATAAGGCGTCAGCTCATTAAAATAATTCTCATTATATTTTTCAGAGATTTCCGTCCCATGTTCTGTCAAAGACAAGTATGTGACACGTCCATCATCTGGGGAGGCTGTCTTTTGTACCAATCCTTTCTTCTCCATTTCTTTTATTGTCCTTGTGACACCCGGTCGCGGGATATTCAGAACGTCACTTAAATCAGAAACTCTTACATGGACTTTCTGTTTCTGAAGCTCCTGGATCATATCCATATAGCGGATGTGAGATGACATGATACCTTCCGGAAGCGGAGGGAGCATCTCACGAATTCGCTTTGCCTGATAACATGCATCGAGCATGCGTTTGATTTTTTCATTTGTCATAATAAAACTCCTATATAGTTACCAAGGTTAATTACCATAGATAATTATATGGAGGTTTGAGGAATTGTCAAGAGAAAATGTTGATTGTGATGATAATTTGAGGAAAATGTGGAGAGAAGTCTTGATATGTTCGCAAATTAATAAAAGACAAGAAAACGTATAAGATAACAAGCAAGTTATAGTAAAATAAATAAAAAACTAGTATAATATAGTAAGAAAACGTACAAGATAATAAGTAAGTTATACGAGGGGAAATGATATGAATACTTATGCACCACCATTCAAACTTACAAATACAATGCTGGATTTAGTCGCATCAATTTCTGAAAAAGTAGGAAGAATCACTACTGGAAAAAATCTGGAGTCAAAGCCACATTTGAGAAAAAATAACAGAGTTAAATCAATCTATTCTTCTTTGAAAATCGAGGCAAATTCATTGACGATCGGACAGGTAAGAGATGTCATAGATGGAAAGCTTGTGCTTGGAGAACAAAAGGAAATACAAGAAGTAAAGAACGCATACAAAGCATATGAGAAAATAAATGAGATTGATCCTTATGATATTGAAGAATTAAAGCACATACATGGGATTATGACGAAGTATCTGATAGATGAATCAGGATGTTTCAGACATGGCGAAGAGGGTGTTTTCAATGGAGAGGAATGCATCTTCATGGCACCGCCGGCAAGACTCGTCCCACATCTTATGGAAGAACTGTTTGATTGGATGGAACGAGAAAAAGAAGAAGTTCATCCATTGATCCTATCCTGCGTATTTCATTATGAATTCGTATTTATTCATCCATTCGCAGACGGGAATGGACGCATGGCAAGGTTGTGGCATACTTGCCTTTTAGCAAATTGGAAGCCATTCTTTCAATACATTCCAATAGAAAGTCAGATTGAAAGATTCCAGGAAGAATATTACAATGTGATCGCGCAATGCCATGTAAATGGTGATTCAAATCTATTTATCGAATTTATGTTGCGCCAGATTGATCAGATTTTAAAAGAAGTTCTGTTACAGTCGGAAGGACAAAGGGAAAATATATCAGAATATGTAAAACGATTATTAGATGTTATGGAATACGAAGTTCCGTACACCGCAGTTACTTTGATGGAGTTGTTGGGTCTAAAGTCAAAGGAATCATTTCGCAAGAATTATCTGAATCCGGCAATAGAACTTCAATTGATACAGATGACAGTTCCTGACAAGCCACGCAGCAGAAATCAGAGATATGTGAAAAGATAGATGTTGCTGGGCAAATATGAATGTGGATGCAGTAGCAGCACAGATTAAGAAACGGAACTACCCGGCGGCAATCAAAGAGTTTTGCGGTGAGATTTTGCTGGTTGGAATTAATTATGATATACTAGACGTGATGAGTTGGTAGTGAGAGTGGAGCAAGCTGATCTGCTTTCCATCAGCGATACGATTATATTAAAACAAAGGAGGACTTACTCGATGAGAGAAGTAAAAGCAGTAAAGATTAATGCAGCAGATTTTGCACCGTACGGAACATTTTGCAGTATGACAGAACCAGAGGGATATCCACTGGAGGGAGAGATTCATAAATTCTATCCGGACCGTATCTCAGGAACCTGTGTTGGAACAATGGCATTTTCACCGATTGAAGTTCGCAAGGACGAAAGAATTGTCAAGATGGCGGAATATCATACAACTACATGGGAAGGGATTGTTGCTCTTGATGACGACATGCTTATCCATGTTGCACCTGCTTCCGGCGGAACACCGGTTCCGGAACTTGCGAAGGCTTTCCTTGTACCAAAGGGATGCATGGTAAAGATCAATGCAGCGATCTGGCATCTGTGTCCACTTCCGGCGAATAATGAGGTACTTCATGCAATGATCGTACTTCCGGAATGTACTTATGCAAATGATTGTACGGTTGTTGAATTTGAAGAGAAAGATTGGTTTAAGATAATATTATAAAGATGAAACAGATTGATTTCGACCACGGAACAGTTACAGGAAATATTTTGGGAGCAGCGTTACCGATGCTTGTGGCTCAGATACTGAGTCTTTTGTACAACATTGTGGATCGGATTTATATTGCCAGGATCCCATCAGTAGGAACAACAGCGCTTGGAGCAGTGGGCTTGTGCTTTCCGATTATTGTGATCATCACTGCATTTAGCAATTTATTTGGAAGTGGCGGTGCCCCGTTATTTTCAATTAACCGAGGCAAAGGAAACATAAAAAAAGCAGAAGTGATCATGAATACATCATTTTCAATGCTGTGCATTTGTGGAGTGGCATTGATGGTGATCGGAATGCTGTTCGCAAGTTCGATTCTGGTGTTGTTCGGGGCGTCGGAAGAAGGGCTGTCTTACGCATATCCATACATGATGATTTATTTGATCGGAACAGTCCCATCTATGATTGCAACAGGGATGAACCCATTTATTAATGCGCAGGGATATGCAACTTCAGGAATGTTATCGGTTACAATTGGAGCCGTTGCTAATCTGATTCTGGATCCATTGTTTATATTTGGATTGAATTTAGGCATAAAAGGAGCGGCGATCGCAACAATCATTTCCCAGACTTTATCGGCAGCATATGTATTTTATTTCTTGAGAAAGAAAGCGGAATTGAAAGTGCGGGTGCTGTCAAAAGGAGAATGGAAAGCATGTAGAGATGATGCGAAGAATATTGTGAGCCTTGGAAGTGCAGGGTTTATCATGCAGCTGACCAATAGTCTGGTAACAATATGTTGTAACAGCGTCTTATCAGGAATTGGCGGTGATGTATATATCTCTGTTATGACGATCGTATCAAGTGTTCGTCAGATGGTGGAAACTCCGATCTATGCTATCAATGAAGGAACTTCTCCGATCTTGAGCTATAATTATGGAGCCCGGCGCCCAATGAAAGTGAAGAAAGCCATCCGCGTACTGACTTGCATGATATTGATCTATACAGCAATTACGTGGAGCGTGATTATTTTCGAACCGGAATTTCTAATCGGAATTTTCAGCACAGATAGAGAACTGCTTGCTGATTGCGTAGATGCACTGAAACTTTATTTCGCAGCATTTATATTTATGGATCTGCAATATGTTGGTCAGACCGTTTTCAAATCATTGAACAAGAAGAAGCAGGCAATTTTCTTTTCATTACTTAGAAAAGTATTTATCGTTGTGCCGCTTACATATTTGTTTCCGTATGCATTTCACATGGGAACGAAAGGGGTGTTCTTAGCAGAACCTATATCTAATGTGATTGGTGGAAGTTTGTGCTTTATTACAATGCTGGTAATGCTGAAAAGATCTGTTTGACATAAGAAAAAAGAAATAGGTTAAAACAGTCTTGACAAACCTACCTAAGTGGTGTATATTATCAAAATGAACATCGTTCATTATAAATTCACAATACAGAAATGAGATATCGGAGGTGAGATCGTGAATCATCTTGCTACTTCAAAAGAAGACATATTAGCTGCCAGCAGAGATCTGATAAAGGAGAATGGATGGGCTGCCGTAAGTATACGGGCTGTTGCGTCCCGATGTTCTGTATCAGCAGGTACTATTTATAATTATTATGAATCCAAGGCAGATTTGCTCAGTGATACAATAGAGAGTATTTGGCATGAAATCTTTTTTCACCCGGAAGATGAACAGGTCTTTCACGATGTCGAATCTTGTATTTCATGGATCTATGAACGATTAGAATACGGTAATCGTCAGTTTCCAGGGTTCTTCTCATTACATTCATTTGGTTTTATGAGAGATGAAAAAACAAGTGGAAAGAAAAGAATGATGAAGACATGGGGACATATTCTGAATGGGTTATGTGAGGTTTTAGGAAATGATCCGAAGGTCCGTGCAGATGTATTTGACCAGGAATTTACAGAGAAAAAATTTGCAGACATACTGTTTTCCCTGATTCTTGTGTCGATGATTCGTCAGGATTATGATCCATCATCAGTATTGATGCTTGTAAAGAAAACGTTGTATGTAACTGTTCAGAGCCAAGCAAAATTTCAAAAACAGGTATAAAATGCTTGCATTTTTAAAACTGTTTTTGAAATTTTATTTGGCGGATACGCCACACCGACGAAATGCGTAGCATTTTGGAGGTTGGCTCTGAACAGTCACCTATATATTAAATTCCCACAGTAGCTGTGGGAAATTTTTTGAACGAAAATGAACAATGTTCATGTACGCATAGTTATGTGTGATTGTAATTGTGCAGGTCTGTTTTATCAGAACAACATAATTCAATATAAATTTAAAAGAAAGAGGGATATTTATTATGCAGGCAATTGTAGAAACTTTATTTGACGCCGTGTATTTAATCTCGGTAATTACAATCGGAATCTTGATGATCCGTAAGAGCAAAGGAAACCGTCAGTTCACCATGTTTGGAATCATGGCAGTTCTTTTAGGAAGTGGAGATGCATTCCACCTGGTTCCACGTGCATTTGCACTTTGTACAACAGGTCTTGAGAATTTCACTGTACAGTTAGGATTAGGTAAATGGATCACATCCGTTACAATGACAATTTTTTATGTTATTCTTTACTATATTTGGCGTGAACGTTATCAGATCAAAGGACACAATGCAACTACAGCAGCGATCTATCTACTCGCAGGATTAAGAATTGTTCCGTGTATGATGCCACAGAATGAATGGCTCAGTGCAGAAGCACCGCTTTCCTGGGGCATTTACCGTAATATTCCGTTTGCACTGATGGGATTACTTATCATCGTTTTGTTTTACAAAAGTGCAAAAGAAAGCAATGATCAGTCTTTCCGCTGGATGTGGCTGACGATCGTCTTAAGCTTTGCTTTCTATATCCCGGTTGTACTGTGGGCTGATGTTGTTCCGATGATCGGAATGCTGATGATTCCGAAAACATGTGCATATGTATGGACAGTGCTGATCGGTTACAGGGCAATGAAAAAGGAAATAGCTTAAGGATAATGCGAAGGAAAGCAGCAGACAAAGAAAGAACTTGTTATCCGTTTACTGTAGAAAAAAATAGACATGAAAAAACATGACATGATATAATTAAAAACAACAGAAAACATTGAAGATGAAGAGGCAACAGTAAATGGAAAAGGGAAGTACCGGTTCTAAACAGACAAAAAGATACAGTTGGATCATTGGCTTGTTTATTTTTATAACAGCACTTCTTTTGGGCTGTATTATTGTAAAGAACATAGAGAAAGAAAAAAAGACAGCAGCTGCTTATACTGCACAAAGTACAGTAAAGCGGATCAATGCACAATTAGATCAGTATGTTGAACTTTCAGAATTTCTTGAAAACGTGATTCTTGCAGGATATGATCTGAATCAGACTACATTCTCAGAATTGGCAGAAATGCTTCCGAATGAAGCAGGTGTTGTAAAAGCATTCGAACTCGCACCGAATGGGGTTATTACTGATATTTTCCCAAAGCAGGGAAATGATCAGGCTTTTGGAATGAATATGCTGACAGAGCATGAACGCAGTGGAGACGCAAAGCGTGCCAAAGAAACAGGAAAATATACTCTTGGAGGTCCATATCAATTAAAACAGGGAGGAACAGGAGCTTTGCTGTTCCATCCGGTTTATCAGAATAATATTATAGGAAATGACACCTTTTGGGGGTTTGTGATCATAGTTATCGACTGGGATAAATTTATAGATGAAATTGGCATGGAACGGCTAAGTGAAGCGTCATATTGTTATGAGATATGGACGAATGATGAGAATACCGATGATCGGATTGTTCTGGCTCAAAATCAGGAACATATGCCTGAGAATAGCCTTACGGTAGAGTGTGAGATTCCTAATTACACATGGTATGTGGATATCGTACCAAAGGAGGGATGGATTTCAATTTATCAATGGATTGCTGTTATTGTATCAGCCCTCATAATTGCCATGATGGGTGCTACTATTTTTGATCAGATCTGCAGCAAAAAACGTCGAGAGAAGCAGTATGCAGCTGAATTGAAAAAATCGGCAGAACAGGCAAAAGAAGCAAGTGAGGCAAAAACACGATTTCTGTTTAATATGAGTCATGACATCCGAACCCCGATGAATGCAATTATTGGATTTTCAGATCTTCTAGGAAAGAATCTTAAGAACGAGGAAAAAGCAAGGGAGTATTTAGGAAAGATCAAGTCCTCGGGCAATTTTCTGATGACGATTATTGATCAGGTGCTGGAAAAGGCTCGCATTGAAAGTGGAACAGCTGTGTTAAAAATGCAGGCAGAGAATTTGAGCGAAATGTTTTATTCTGTAAATACAGTATTTGAATCTGATATCCAATCGAAGGAAATTCAATATTCGATAGATACAAATATACAGCATAAATATGCAGTCTGTGATAAGACAAAACTTCAGGAAATATATTTAAATATAGTGAGTAATGCAATCAAATATACTCCAAACGGTCAGGCGATTCATGTAAATATTACGGAAACAGCATCAGATGATAAAAAAGCATGGTATGTATTCATCTGTGAAGATACCGGAATAGGGATGAAGCAGGAATACCTTCCACATATTTTTGATGAATTTTCAAGAGAACATACAGCGACAGAGAATAAAGTGGTCGGTACTGGTCTTGGACTTTCTATTGTGAAATCTTTTGTTGAACTGATGGGCGGAAAGATTTATGTAGAAAGCGAACAGGGGAAAGGAACAAAATTCACAGTGGAAATTCCACTGGAGATTGCATCAGAAGAGGATGTATACAAAAAGAAAGAGTCGGAACAGTCTGTTATATCTGATAAGAGTATTGGAAAGCGAATTCTTCTTGCGGAAGATAATGAATTAAATGCTGAAATTGCGATAGAACTGTTGAAAGAAGAGGGGATTTTGACTGACTGGGCAAAAGATGGTCAGGAATGCTGTGATATGCTGGGACAAGCAGAGGATGGATATTATGCGTTGATTCTCATGGATATTCAGATGCCGAGGTTAAATGGATATGAAGCGACTGCAAAGATACGGCAGATGGAAAACCGGAAAAAAGCCGCCATACCGATTATTGCCATGACTGCGAATGCTTTTGCGGAAGATATACAGATGGCAAAAAATGCAGGAATGAACGGTCATATTGCAAAACCATTGGATGGGGAAAAAATGATCACTGTGTTAAAACAGTGTCTGGCAGATAACAGTGACGTCAAAATACAGGAAGATTTATAAAAAGGCATTCTTGAAAGAAATAACAGATGGTGTGGGATTTTGATATGATCCCACACCATCTGTTATTTATTCAGAGAACTTATCACTGTAACGGATATGCATATCAGCCCAGTCCATAAACAACACATAAAATACTCTTCCATATTGCTGGTTTTCTACAATTCTTCCATGGTCAAGTACAGAAAGGTAAGTTCCATCAGCTTTTTGAAGATGAAAATAAATATAGTCATTTTCATTGCCGCTGTCGATTTGCTGCCAGATACTTGCCTCAATCTGCTGTTGCTCATCTTCCCGGATAAGGTTTCGAAAGCTCTTCTTTGTAAGCTTAAACAGCTCATCTATATCTTTATATCCGGCCATCTGGAGAAACTCATGGTTTGCATAAAAGAGTTCGTCATTTCCCTTATCCGCTCTGTAGATAATAAACGCACCAGGAAGATGTTCAGAGATATCCTTGAGTGCAAATCCAAGTTGTTTGCGGACACCGGATTGAAGTCCTTCCTTGTAAGCCATACATCCATTCTTTCCATGTAGTTTTACTTCATAAAGTGCGGCATCTGCACAGCGCATGAGCTGCGCACGGTTTGATGCAGCGGTAGGGTATTCAGCATATCCAAGAGAAATATAAAATGGGTAGTCATTTCCCTTGTATGAGAATATCTTTGGAAGCATAGTGAATTGTTGTAACTGTTCTTTCGCATCATCATATGTGCGATTAGGGAGAAGAATACAGAATTCGTCACCGCCGTTTCGCCCCAATAATGCATCCGATGGAAAAGATTTTTTCATACTGTCAGCAAGATTCTTTAAAGCTCTGTCACCGTAAACATGTCCATAGATATCATTAATAAACTTAAAATCATCTATATCGAAGAGTGCAACTACATAATGAGCGTTCGGATTTTTAGCAATCATTTCTTCTACTAATTCATCAAATCCGTAACGATTATAAATATTGGTAAGTGAATCCATATGTGCCAGTTTCTGGAATTTGTTTTTATTTTCTTTTGATGTTAGCCAGACCCAGATAAGAACTGACAGAACAAATACGATAGAAGTAAAAAATCCGATAACTATAGCTATAAGTTTCGCATTTCTCCACCCACTTACAGGCATTACTTCAAATATCCAGTTCTCTTCACCTATTGTAAAATCATAAGAAACCGGATTTGTTAAAGTTCCATCTGACTGATAAACAACTTCATATGTGTCATTCCAGGGAGAGGATGTTTTCGAAAGCTTATATTTATAACCAAAATCCGAAAGTGCGTTGATTGAGTCTGAAAAAATATCAGGAACACGCAAAATAACAATCGTAAATCCCCAGAAATATTCCTGTCCATTTTCATCCTTTAAGTAGACCGGATTGCGAACTGCAATTCCATAGCCTCCTTGCTTTAATTCAAAGGGACCTTGTGTGATCAAAGTATGGTTATTCCTCGCATAACAGGAAATTTCTCCACGATCTTTATCATGGAGCAGATCAATCTTGCCCGCTTCATTTCCTTCAGCAGGATAAATATCTGTCACAACACCATTTGGGGCGAGCTGTATACTTTCTATAGAGTCGGACATAATATTTTTGGAAATGGTATCAAAATAATTGATCTCTCCATTTTCACTGATCAAGATTTGTTGTAACGTATCAGTGATCTCAATCCCATTAGTAATCTCATTCTTTATACGTTCACCGTAAGTTGTTGCATTTAATTGTGCGGTCGTGCGTTTCTGTTCTTTTTCAATGGCATCTGTTTTGTATACAATCAAACCAACAAGGCACATGCCCAGTAGAAAAACGATAAGAGGCACAAGCGTTTTCTTCTTCAAGTAATTCACCTCTGTTTAAGCATCGTATATTTTCGCAATGCCATATTATAGCACAGAAATCGAAAGATTGAGTGAAAACTGTGAAAAAAACAGGAAAATTGGATGGGGAAGTGATCAGGCAGAAAAGTTGCTTCTTGCTACACAATTCCTTAAGTGATATACTGAACTAGAGAAAAAATAATCCGTGTGGAATTACAGTTTCGGTTTTACACGGATTTTTAGAAAATGAGTGGTTAGTTAAAACTAACCAAGAAAGGAGATGCGTAAATGGAAATTTTTCTTGGGATACTGATTCCGTTCATTGGAACAACGCTCGGTGCAGCATGCGTGCTTTTTATGAAAAAAACACTTAGAAAACAGGTGCAGCGTGCACTTGCAGGATTTGCAGCAGGGGTAATGGTTGCGGCATCCATCTGGAGTCTTTTGATTCCGGCTATTGAACAATCCGAAAATATGGGAGCTTTATCATTTTTTCCGGCGGTAGTCGGTTTTTGGATTGGCGTGTTGTTTTTGCTTGCGCTGGATCATTTGATTCCACACCTTCATGTAGGAAGTGAACAGTCAGAAGGACCTAAAAGTAAGCTTGGGCGTACAACGATGATGGTACTGGCGGTTACACTGCATAATATTCCTGAGGGGATGGCAGTTGGTGTAATGTATGCAGGTCTTCTTGCAGGAAATACAAAGATTACAGCAGCGAGTGCGCTTGCTTTATCACTTGGAATTGCAATTCAGAATTTCCCAGAAGGAGCAATTATATCTCTGCCGCTTAGAGCCGAAGGAGAAAGTAAGGGGAAGGCATTTCTAGGAGGTGTGCTTTCAGGTGTGGTTGAACCAGTTGGAGCAGTACTTACAATCATTGCTGCGCAGCTGATAATCCCGGCATTACCATATTTACTGAGCTTTGCAGCAGGAGCAATGCTTTATGTTGTGGTTGAAGAACTGATTCCGGAAATGTCGCAAGGGGAGCACTCTAATATCGGTACAGTTTTCTTTGCGGTTGGGTTCAGTTTGATGATGGTTCTGGATGTGGCGTTGGGGTGATAGAGAATCTTAAAAGATTTATTTGACATAAGAAAAAAAGAAATGCTAGTCTAATAAATAGAAAGGTGCTACCGGGCGGTTATTTTTGCGTCTTGGAATCATGCTTTCAACGCACGTAACCAAGACTATAAAAAGTCGCACACAGTGAGATCACTATTTAAAATGTATGTGTTATTATAAAATTGGAGGTGAATGTGAAATGAAGACAAAAGATGAACTTCCTGTTTGTCCGGTAGCAACGGCCGTGTCCCTTATAGGTGGAAAATGAGAACTTTTGATCATACGTAATTTAAAAGAACGTCCCTGGCGTTTTAATGAACTGCAGAGAGATATTGAAGGCATTTCACAGAAGGTACTGACAGATAGTCTCAGGCAAATGATTGATGACGGGCTTGTTTATCGGCACGATTATCAGGAGATTCCGCCAAAAGTAGAATATGGATTAACGGAACTTGGAAAAGAAATGCTGCCAATTATAGATGCACTGGCCGATTTTGGGAATTATTATAAATCAATCATAGATTGATTCTTTATTAGGAATTTAAACAACATAGAAATCAGAATTTTTTTATGAAGTTTCCAATATTAATTTATACAGGAGATATTATGAAAATTACTTACATTAACCACAGTGGATTTTTACTTGAAACCAAAGATTGCTACTATATTTTTGATTATTATAAGGGTGAATTACCGCACCTTGATAAGGAAAAAGAAGTAATCGTTTTTTGTAGTCACTTCCATAAGGATCATTTTAACCCTCAAATTTTTGAGATTCTTGATGATATGGGGATGACTTATCAGGCAGTCCTGGCGAATGATATACGAAAAAGAAATCATTTGACAGATATGAAGATTACATATGTTTATCATGATCAGACTTATAATCTGGATAATGATACCAAAGTTGATACATTGCTGTCTAACGATAGTGGTGTAGCATTTATTGTCAAAACAAAGGAAGGTACCATTTATCATGCCGGCGACTTAAATGACTGGTATTGGGATGGTGAACCGAAAGCTGACAACCAGAGACTTACTTCAGCATATCGTGCAGAAATCAGGAAAATTAAGGGTATGCATTTTGATGCTGCATTTGTTCCTTTAGATCCGAGGCAGGGAGATCACTATGCCGACGGAATTCTGTATTTCCTTAAAAATGTAGATTGCAATGTCATTTTTCCAATGCATTACTGGAATGATGCCAATGTAATTAAGCGGTTTATTACTGAATATCCGCAATATAAGTCACGTATTAAAGACACAGAATGTACAAAAGGAGAAGAATTATGAAGTTTAAGATGATTCACGAGAACTACAATGTATCAGACCTGGAGCGATCTATTAAATTTTACAACGAGGCCCTTGATCTGCACGAAGTGAGAAGAAAGACTACGGATGATTTTATCAAAGATCCAGATGGATACTGGCTTGAGATTCTGCCATAAAGCTAGTTGAGAAAACGAAAAATGTGCTAATTTCAGATAACAAAAAAATAAGAGAAATCCTTGAATCAAGGATTTCTCTCACATTCTATCAATGCGGAAGAGGAGACTTGAACTCCCACAGGATAAAACTCCCACTAGAACCTGAATCTAGCGCGTCTGCCATTCCGCCACTTCCGCTCGACACAAACTATCTTATCATAGAGCCTGCGTTTTGTAAAGTCTAAAAATTAAATTCTATATATTGTTCGAATAATTTAAATTTATCAGAAAACTTTAATAAAGTTTTTATTGACTCCGAGATGGATTTGTATTATAGTTTCTCGTTGATATTTTGCAACTGTTCAGAGGTTGGCTCTGAACAGTTACGATCTTTTGAAGAAAAAATAACAGTGGGAGGAAGAGATATATGACATTTTATCAGGAATTACAGCTCAGTTCAGTTGCATCTAAGCAGCTGATCAAAGCGACAGAAGACAAGAAGGAAAGGTATCGCCACATTCTTATTTATAATTTTAAAGTCTATCTTGTAATGGCATTTTGTGTGGCGGTAGTTTCTTTATACAGTCATTTCACAGGGAATAACAACAGTGTAGTAGGCGTTACAGTGCTTCTTGCGGTGCTTGTTCTTCGGCAGGCAGATTTTGGGATTCGTACAACGCACGGATTGGCCTCCATCGTCGGAATCTTTGGAATATTGATTGCAGGACCGAAGCTTTCGAATATGGTGTCACCGGTTCCAGCATTCTTTATTAATATAGTATGTATTTTGCTTCTTATGATTCTGGGATGTCACAATGTGATCATGTACAATCATTCTACATTTGTTCTTGGATATCTTCTTCTTCAAGGATATGATGTGACTGGACAGGAGTACTTGTATCGCGTGGCTGGCCTTTTGGTTGGAATGGTATTGTGTATGGCAATCTTCTATAAGAATCAGAAGAACAGACCGTATAGAAGATCATTTCTTGATTTGTTTCGTGAGTTCAATATTAACTCCGCAAGAAACAGATGGTACATTCGTCTTTCATTAGTTGTTTCCAGTGCAATGTTATTTATGTCATTGCTTGGACTTCCGAGAGCAATGTGGGCGGGGATCGCAAGTATGTCTGTTTGTCTTCCATTCCCGGATGACTGTAAAGAACGAGCAGGAAAGAGAGCTGCATTTAATATAGTAGGATGTCTGTTATTTGTTATCCTGTATTTGGTGCTTCCGGAGTCAATGTATCCATACATCGGAATGATCGGAGGAATTGGAGTCGGATATTCTGCAGGGTATGCATGGCAGACAGCATTTAATACATTTGGTGCATTGTCGATCGCGTCCGGTTTGTTCGGAATGCCGTATGCGGTAGCGCTTCGTATTGGGGCAAATGTATTTGGCGCGGCATACACGATGGCATGCAATAAGATTCTGCCGAGACTGGCAGCAGTGTTTGAGCAGAGAAGAGAACAGGTTAGTGAATAATCTAAGTTGTTTGAAATAGTAATTTATTCGAATGAAAATGGAGTGAGAACTGAGGCAATATAATTTACCTCAGTATCTCACTCCATTTTTCGTACAAACGATCCAGTGACCAGGCGGCATTGGCCGGGCTGGTGGAAGGAAGCACAAGGATGTCTCTTTCGGTCAGCGGCTGCTGATATTTCTTATAAAGAGCTCCGGCTTTATTTCCGTTTGCATAGATTTGTCGAATCTGACAATGATCTAAGATTTGTTTCAAATCAGTTGGTGTCACATTCTTGATACTGCTGTCACTGGATCCTTTGATATCACAGCTTTGAATAACATCCCAGATGGCGATATGGTGGCGGAGCAACATGGCCGTTTTCTCTTCAACTGTCTGCGGAGTTTCCTCCTCACAAAGTTTTGCCAACAATTTCCAGAATCGATTTTGTTTATGTCCGTAGTAGAAATTATTTTCCCGTGATTTTACAGAAGGAAGAGTTCCAAGAATCAGAATCTCGGAGTCTTCATTATATATTGGTTCAAAGGAATGGGTAATGTGTTCATATTCCATGGTTGTACTCACTTTCTGATGGTTTGGAGTAAGTTTTATAACAAGTATAGTGTCTTGAGGAGATTGTGTCAATGATACTGTTTGCGTTGCTGGTCGCACACCGTGTGAACAGTAACTGCTACAAAGCGCAACGTCGCATTTACACAAAGGTTGCTTTTACCTGCGTAATGGATTATACTAGTCTGACAGGGAATTTTGAAACGGAGGATTTTACAATGAAAATTGCAGTAACTTATGACAACGGAAATATTTTCCAGCATTTTGGAAAGACAGAGACTTTCAAAGTGTACGAAGTGGAAGATAATAAGGTGGTTTCCAGTGAAGTGATCGGTTCTAATGGGGAAGGACACGGAGCACTGGCAGGACTGCTTGCAGGACAGAATGTAGATGTTCTGATCTGTGGAGGAATCGGCGGAGGTGCACAGACTGCACTTGCAGAGGCTGGTGTTGAATTATGTTCAGGAGCACAGGGAGATGCAGATCAGGCAGTAGAGGCATACCTGAAAGGTGAGCTTGTATCCAGAGGAGCTACATGTGATCATCATCATCATGAGGAAGGACATTCCTGTGGAGATCATGAAGAGGGACATTCTTGTGGAAGCAGCTGCGGTGGCGGATGCGGATCACACACTACAATGGAAGGAAAGAATGTTGGAAAGAAATGCCGTACACATTACAAAGGAACATTCAATGACGGAACTCAGTTTGATTCTTCTTATGATCGTGGAGAGCCGCTTGAGTTCGTATGTGGTGCAGGACAGATGATCAAAGGATTTGATGCAGCAGTAGCTGATATGGAAGTTGGTCAGGTAGTGGACATCCATCTGATGCCGGAAGAAGCTTATGGAATGCCGAATCCGGAAGCTATCTTTACGGTAGAGATTGCAGAGCTTCCGGGAGCGGAAGACCTTGAAGTGGGACAGCAGGTTTACCTGTCCAATCAGTATGGACAGCCATTTCCGGTAAAGGTAACAGCTAAGGAAGAGACAACAATCACTTTCGATGCAAACCATGAGATGGCAGGAAAAGAACTGAACTTCAAGATTGAGCTTGTATCAGTAGAATAAAAGGTGAATAGAAGTAATTAGAGATTCTACTAAGAAATATCTAATAAGAAACATAAAGAGAGGGCAGTGCTTCAACGATTGAGAAATCGTAAAGTACTGCCCTCTCTCTGTAATTGCAGGTAAAGATTTAAATTGCTACGGATTTACACTATCACTTACAATCTTTCCATCTATAATGCGGACAACACGATCAACCTGATTAGCAATTTCATCATCATGTGTAATGATAATAACTGTTCTTCCAGACTTATGAAGGTCTTTGAGGATATTCATGATCTCGATAGTTGATTTACTGTCCAGGTTACCGGTCGGTTCATCGGCAAGGATGATCGGCGGCTGTGCGGCAATTGCTCTGGCTACAGCGACACGTTGCTGCTGTCCACCGGAAAGCTGGTTCGGTCTGTGATCCATACGATTTTCCAGTCCAACTTTCGATAGAGCTTCCCCGGCAATCTCTTTTCTTTGCTGCTTTCCAAGTCCGCGATAGATCAGTGGGAGTTCTACATTTCCAAGTGCATCCAAGTTTGGAATCAAATTAAATCCCTGAAAGATGAAGCCGATCTTGTGATTGCGGATATCAGACAGTTCATTGTCTGAGAGATTGGCAACATCTTTTCCGTCCAGAAAATATTCCCCGGAATCAGGTGTGTCAAGACAGCCGAGCATATTCATAAATGTAGATTTACCAGAACCGGAATGTCCGACAATGGCAATAAATTCCCCCTGGTTGATCTCAAGAGAAACATCATCCAGTGCGCGGACTTCATTTTCTCCAGGATTGTAGATCTTGTACATATTTTTAACACGAATGAGTGGCTCCATAATAACCTCCTTAAAAAATAAAATAAATAACTCAATAAGAACTCTAATTTCCAAAATAAGCATTGAGTCCAAGAACCAGACCATCAGCCAGACTGTTTAGTGTGAAATCACTGTGGTCAGAGCTTGCATTTCCAAGTTCCATATCAACAGACGGAATTGTACTATAAGAAGTCTGTGTCAGATCAATATTCATAGAACCATTTTGGTAAATGGTCATTCCTTCTGTACGAAGTCCTTCTACAAGAGAGACCCCAAGTGCATCATGTTCCTGCCAGTGGGAAGCGACAGGTTCCATACTTTTCAGACCATCCGGCACAGAAATGTAGAAACAGCCTTTGTCATATCTCAATCCATCTCCATCCCAGTGGAGTGAGATGTGACAGTCAGCTACATTGTTACAGAGTACGGTGCGGGCAACGTTATCAAGCTGGACATCGTCGCCAGTTCTCACCATAAGGACATCATATCCTTGAGCAAGCAGCTTATCTTTCAGAATCTGAGCCATCTGAAGTGTAACAGTGCTTTCAGCAGTTCCATCGTTAAATGTCATTCCCCCGGAAACTGCAGTCGCATAAGTTGCACCCTGAGCAGTGCTTCCGCCGGTTGTCTTTGGAGAACCATCCGGGTGACACTGTGTCTTTACAGAAGCACCACCGGAAGTTCCATGTCCGGCATTCACGCCAACGACGATATCCTTGCGGTCAGAATCTGCAAGATAAATAGTAGCTGTTCCAGAATTGATTGCAGAAAAGTCTGCGTATTGCCAGGAAGGGTCAAAGCTGATCTCCTGTCCATTGCTGTAAAGAGCCGCTGCGCCGGTCAGCAGTTCCTGCTGAGTTACGGATTCAGATTCAGAAGCAGATGGGGTGGCGGCATCAGCAGAAGAAGTTTCATCTACAGTTTCATTTTCAGAATCTGATGAGATAGAAAAATCATCCGCTGTCTTGGGTGGTGCCTTAGTACCCTGCGCCTGCGCCGTGTCCGTACTGGATTTGTGCTGTATGCTACCGCATCCGGTCAGGCAACAACACAGGAGAACGGCACAAGAGAATCGAAAAAAAGGGTTTTTCAATTTCAATCTCCTTTATGATAAATATTACTGTTCTCATTGTATCATAATCATTTTCCAAATAGGGAAAATTCAGATAAAATTAAGGTTTCAAAAAGGAAAATATAATGTAAAAAATTCAAGGCGATTGCATAATCATTTTGATTGCGATAGACTACAAGAGAAAGAATATCATAGTTAGGGAATTTTGCCTGCCAATAGCATATAGTGTGGCGGGAGTTCTAGTGCTATGTAATTCGCATAATCATAATATACGAGGACAATATATATGGAAGAACAACAAGAAAAAACGCAAGGGAAAAAACAAGATAAGAAATTGTGGAAGATTTTCTGGTCAACCTTTTATTTAAGCGCGTTCACATTTGGTGGAGGTTATGTGATCGTCAGCCTGATGAAGAAAAAGTTCGTAGATGAATATCATTGGATTGAGGAAGAAGAAATGTTGGATCTTGTGGCGATCGCGCAGTCGGCGCCGGGAGCAATCGCAGTGAACGGAGCAATCGTGATCGGATATAAACTGGCTGGAATTGCGGGGATTCTGACAGCAATTGCCGGGACAGTAATCCCACCATTTCTTATTATATCGATACTTTCTGCCGGTTATCAGGCATTTCGAAGTAACCAGATCATCAGCTTAATGCTTGAAGGAATGCAGGCCGGAGTGGGCGCCGTGATCGCATCTGTGACATATGACATGGGTGCCGGAATCGTGAAGAAGAAAGATGCTTTGTCATACGTACTTATGGTCGGGGCATTTATAGCTTCCTGCATATTTGAGGTAAATGTAGTCTATGTGATTCTGATCTGTGGAATTGTCGGAGTACTCCGCGCATTAATTGAGAAAAAGATCACGAAGAAAGGAAGTGAAGAGAAATGATTTATTTGAAATTGTTTTTAAGCTTTCTTCAGATTGGAATGTTCAGCTTTGGCGGCGGTTATGCGGCGATGCCTCTGATCCAAGAACAGGTTGTGACACAGCATGGTTGGCTTACGATGACAGAATTCACAGATTTGATCACGATTTCCCAGATGACACCTGGGCCGATTGCAATCAATGCGGCAACATTTGTCGGCAGCAAAATTGCAGGAGTGTTAGGATCTGTTGTGGCGACTTGTGGGTGCATTCTGCCGTCTTGTATTATCGTAACTTTGATCGCATGGTTTTATTTAAGATATAAGAAAATGAAAATGTTCCAGAGCGTGCTGGAATCCCTAAGACCGGCAGTTGTTGCACTGATCGCATCCGCAGGAATCGCAATTCTGCACACTGCATTCTGGACAGATGGAATTGTGCAGTTTGCGGCGATAAAATGGTCTATGGTGGTGATCTTTGGAATCTGTCTGTTATTGCTTCGTAAGACAAAACTGAATCCGGTGATTGTGATGATGCTTGCGGGAGTGATGAACGTGGCAGTAAGATATGCAGCCGGATAAAATAGTGAATCCATGCAGGTTCCGGTAAAGAAATGTGAATAGGTGAAAAATATGAAGACTTATGTGGAAAACATTTCAAAGTTCATGGTATATTGTGAATAACCTTCATGGTATACTGTACATACGTTGTAAAGATAAGAACAGGAGAGCAAAATGAGCGAACAGAACAATCAGAACACACAGGAATCACAGACACCGCACAAGCGTCGTGTGAGATATAAAGGAAAATACCCGAAGAAATTCGAGGAGAAATATAAAGAGTTACAGCCGGAGAAATACAAGGATACAATCGCGCATGTAATCCAGAAAGGAAATACTCCTGCCGGAATGCACATTTCCATCATGGTAAATGAGATCCTTGATTTTCTGAAAATCCAGCCGGGTGAGACAGGATTTGACGCGACACTCGGATACGGTGGACATACGAAAGCAATGCTGGAATGTCTGAAAGGTGAGGGGCACATCTATGCAACAGATGTTGACCCGGAAGAGTCTGCAAAGACAAGAAAACGTCTGGCAGATCAGGGATTCGGAGAAGACATTTTAAGTATCCGTCTACAGAATTTCTGCACGATCGATGAGATTGCAAAAGAAGTTGGAGGATTTGATTTTATCCTTGCGGACCTTGGAGTTTCCTCTATGCAGATCGACAATCCGAAGAGAGGATTTTCCTTCAAAGTTGACGGACCGCTGGATCTGCGACTGAACCAGGAGAAGGGAATCAGCGCAGCAGAGCGCCTTGATAACATTTCCGAGGAAGAGCTTGCCGGAATGCTTTACGAGAATTCAGATGAGCCATACTGCGAAGAGCTGGCGAAAGCGATCACAACAGAGATCCGCAAGGGCAATCGCATTGATACAACAACAAAGCTTAGAAATGTCATCGAGAAGACTTTAGATTTCCTTCCAAATAATAAAGAAAAGAAGGACATTATCAAAAAGACTTGCCAGAGAACATTCCAGGCACTTCGTATTGATGTCAATAATGAGTTCGAAGTGCTGTATGAATTCATGGAGAAACTCCCGGGAGCACTAAAACCGGGCGGAAGAGTAGCAATTCTTACATTCCATTCCGGAGAGGACAAGCTTGTAAAAAAAGCACTCAAAGCAGGATACAAAGAAGGAATTTATTCCGAATATGCAAGGGACGTTGTACGTCCGTCAGCGCAGGAATGTGCACAGAACGGAAGGGCAAGATCTACGAAGATGCGCTGGGCTGTGAAGGCGGAATAGTTGACTTCAATATAATGAAATGTTATAGTTAGTCAGAAATAATAGCGTTCGGTGCTGTTTGATCAGAGAATATATTTTCATATCCTGATCGAAACAGGTAAAAGGGAAACAGGTGCAAGACCTGTACGAACTCGTCACTGTGAGCAGAGATGCGGTCTTCTTAGAAATTAGATTTCAGAAGACCGCTCCTATACAGACAAGTGTGGAGAGTCCGCACATCCACTGGGAGACCGGGAAGGTGTTCTGTATAGAAGATCTGTAAGTCAGGAAACCTGCCGGTCGCTGGTGCGGGGAATATACGAATTCCAGATCACGAGTAATTGATTGTACCGAAAGAATCATTTATTACTGTTCACACTATGTGCGACCAGCAAAACATCTCGTTAGGATAATTCTATCCATTTTCCGTGTTATATTTACAACCTAAGAGGAGACAGAAAAAATGAGAAATAAGAGCAGATGGCTTGCACTTATGCTGACAGGTTCTATGATGATTTCACCATTGTCTTATACAAGAACATATGCGGCAGAAAATGAGCAGCAGTATGAGACAAATTTACAGGAAACTGTTGAGGTGGAAGAAGCTGATACAGATAAGAAACAAGATGAGAGTCAGATAGAAGACGCAGGAAATGTTAAAGAAGATCAGACAGAGGAATCTGATAAAGTTGATAATTCTTCGGATAAATCAGATGATCAGAATTCAATCGAAGCAGAAACAAAACCAAATTTAGAGAATAACTCAGAAAATAATTCAGAAAACAACTTAGAAAATAACTCAGAAGAGAAAGATACAGAAACCACTGGGAAAAATCCAGGCACAACTGTCTCAGATCAGGTTGCGGACGAAAAAACTGATAACAAGGATACACAGATAAAAGATGAGACAGGCAAGTCAGAACCTTCTACGGATTCTAACGATTCTACGAATACTCCGGAACCGGAACTTCCGCCACTGCAGGAGGCTCCTTCTGTAACAGGAGAATCTGTGAAAGTAGTAAAAGAAGACGCTGAAGAGTTCAAGATGTTCAAGGTCAGTGAATCAACAGTTGTTGAAAAGGATGGCGAACTTGATATTACGATCAAGACAAACAACACAGGATTTGATGCGCTATATCTTGGTTCAAAAGATGACTTGTTGAAAGCATCTATTATAGAAGGAACAAAGGATGAAGAAGGTGCATGGACATTTCATTTCAATGTTCCGAAAGAAAAAGCAGGCCAGACAATTCCAGTATCTTTGAGAAAGTCAAAAGATCAGACCTGGTATGACAAACAGTACTTATGGATGTACATTCCGAATCCGGGAGAAACTTCAACACCGGATCCGGCACCAACTCCAACACCGACACCGGAAGCAACAGTAGCAAACGGAATCTACAGTATGGATGTAACTTCCAGTTCTTCCATGTTTAAAGTAGTGGATTGTATCCTGACAGCAAAAGACGGAAAAATGAGTGCCGTGCTTACATTAAGCGGAACCGGTTACGGCTATCTGTATATGGGAACAAAGGAAGAGGCTGCAAGCGCAGATCAGTCATCCTGGATTCCATATCAGGTGAATGAAGAAGGAAAATATACTTATACTGTTCCGGTAGAAGCGTTGGATAAGGAAATCGCAGTAGCAGCCTATTCCATTAAAAAAGGAATCTGGTATGACAGAATGCTGACTTTCCAGTCAGAGACAATGAAGAAGATTGCCGATCTTAATTCTACAGATTCTGAGAATAAAGGTGATTCCGGAAACAACGGAAACACAGGAAATTCCGGAACTACTGGTGGTTCCAACAATACAGGTAATACAGGAACAAACAATTCTGCTTTCCCAGGCGGTTCTGTACCTGGAACTAATTCAGGAAAAATAGATGGAAATGACGGAAAAGCAGATAATGTATCAAAATACGAATCCGATACAAGTGGCTCTACTTCTCATGTAGACAGTGCCACAGCACTGAAAGACGGTGTATATACTCCGGATCGTTTTACCTGGTCCGGTGGAACAGGTAAGGTTCAGATTACTTGTAATAAAGTGACGATCCAGAATGGACAGGCTTATGCAACACTCGTGTTCAGCAGTGATCATTATCAGTATGTGAAAGCGAACGGAAATAAGTATTACACAACAAAGGGCGGCGGATCAGCGACAGTTGTTATCCCGGTTGCATTGAATCAGAATAATAAGATTATTGGAATGACAGATAAAATGTCTGTTGCACATGAGATAGAATATACGATTTTCATTTATCTTGCAGCGGCGAATGGAGGAACATCTGCAAACGGAACAGATATTTCAACAAGCAGTAACCAGAAGCTGGATGAAAAAGCACCTGAAATCATAGGTTTGGAATATCAGTCAGAGACAAAGCTTGACTATGCAGAATATTTCAAGATTTATCATTATGATCAGGGGATTGTACTTCTTGAAATCGATATGACGAAGGACACAGCAAGAGACCCGGAAAAAGCAGAGGAAACAAAGTCTGAAAATGAGAAGTCCGCAGAAGATAAAGAGAAGTCTTCCAAGAAGAAAGTAGCTTCTGTTACGATCAATAGATCAGAAGATTCTAAGAACTCAGATGCAGAAAGCAAAGTAGATGCTTCTGTCGAGGAATCCGCAGCTTCGGATAACAACGGCACAAGCGAACAGGAACTGGCAGCAGAGCTTTACAAGGGAAATGTTGTGAAATATCTGATCGTTCCGGAGGATGTGGAAGTTCCGGTTGGTCTTGAGCAGGATATGATCATTGTGAAAAAACCGACAGATCATACTTATGCAGAGTCTGATGAGATTCTGAATATGATGAAAGATCTAGATCTTCTTGATAATATTGCGGCAGTTGGAATGAAGAGCAAAGACTGTACAGTATCCGAGATTGCTGATAAGATGAAAGCAAAAGACGGAGAGAAGAATGCTGAAGTTGCATATGCAGGAACAGCGGATAAACTGAAGTTAAAGAACTTTGTGAAGAGTGAAGTGAATCTTGCTTTGTTCTCCGGCGATATTCTTCCAAGAGAAGATTCTGAGGAAAATGCAGCGAAAGATACTGACAAAAAAGCAGATAAAGACAGTAAAGATACGAAAGAGACTCTGACAGTAGAAGAGCAGACAGAACAGTTTGAAAATCTGACAGAGAAGCTTGCGACACTTGGAATTCCGGTACTCGTTGATCGTTCTTCTGAGGAAAAGACAGAACTTGGAAAGCAGGAGTGGATCAAGGTTTACGGTGTTCTCTACGGATGTGAAGAGCTGACGAACGAGAAGTTTGATGCGGCAGTAGCAGCGGCAGAGAAATAGGAGAGAAAAATAGAATGAAGATAAGAAGATGCAGAATCACAGCGTTCATGCTTTCAGTTGCACTTCTGCTCGGAGGCTGCGGTTCTACCGCAGCCTCCGGTGGAAACAGCGGTAATAATTCAGCAGGTACAGATGTGACAAAGGATAAGACCAAAGATGCAGCTGACAAGACAAAAAAAGCACCGGAGATCGAAGGGCTTACCTATGAATCTACAATGGATCTGACTTACGCGACAGAATTCGATGTATACTATTATAAGGACGGATATAAGTTAATCGATGTCCATGAAGATAAGCAATATCTGATTGTTCCGAAAGGAAAAGAAGAACCGGAAAATCTGGCGGATGATATTGTTGTGATCCAGCAGCCGACAGAGAACATTTATATGGCGGCGACAGCATCCATGTCTCTGTTTGATGCAATCGGCGGAATTGACAAGGTGAAATTCTCCGGACTTGAGGCCTCTGGCTGGTATGTAGAGAGTGCAAAGGAAGCAATGGAATCCGGAGCGATGACATTTGCGGGAAAATACAGCGAACCGGATTATGAAACTCTCGTTGACGGAGACTGTGATCTGGCAATCGAATCAACGATGATCCTTCATACACCGAAGGTACAGGAAATGATCGAAGATCTTGGGATTCCGGTATTTGTAGACTACTCCAGTTATGAGTCACATCCGCTTGGAAGAACCGAGTGGATCAAGCTTTATGGGGCGCTTTTGAATAAAGAGGAAGAAGCGGATACATTTTTTGACCAGCAGGCTCATGTAATCGAGGAACTGAAAGGCTTTGAGAACACGGAAAAGACGGTTGCTTATTTCTATGTGAGTACAGATGGTTCAATCGTTGTGAGAAAATCTGACGATTATATTCCGTCAATGATCGAAATCGCAGGTGGAAGATATGCGTTCAAAGATCTGAAGAATCCGGACAGCAACGCACCATCTGTTAAACTGACGATGGAGGAATTCTATGCGACTGCTGTAGATGCAGATTATCTGATCTACAACGGGACGATCGACGGACAGATAAATAGTATCAGTGAGTTGGAAGCAAAGAATGAATTGTTCTCTGAATTCAAGGCGGTGAAAGACGGAAATGTCTGGTATACCGGAAAGAACTTATATCAGGCAACAGATACAGTCGGAGAGCTGATCAAAGATATGCATCTGATGCTGACAGACGGTGATGCATCTCAGATGACATTTCTTGAAAAGATGGAGTAGAAGAATGGAGCAGACAAGTTTTCATCAGGAAAATTTCAGACGGCGTACAAGATACACAGCGGTATTTCTGATTCTTGCAGCAGTATTTTGTGTTGTGACAGTGCTAAATATCAATACCGGAAATGTTCATATTCCGGTACCTAAGATTCTGCGCATTCTCTTTCTGAAAGAAGGAGCGGCGACAGAGTACAATATTATATGGAAGATCCGTCTTCCGAGAATTCTGATGGCAGCGCTCCTTGGTGGTGCATTGTCTCTTTCAGGTTTTTTGCTGCAGACATTTTTTTCCAATCCTATTGCCGGACCTTTCGTTCTCGGAATTTCTTCCGGAGCGAAAATGGTCGTGGCACTTACAATGATCGTGTATTTGAAATATATCGGAAGATTTTCTTCGTATACACTGATTCTTGCAGCATTTATCGGGTCGCTGATCTCGACGGGATTTATCCTTCTGATGTCGAAAAAAGTGCAGCATATGGCGTCTCTTCTTGTCGGGGGGATCATGATCGGATATATCTGTTCGGCTATCACGGATTTTGTTGTGACATTTGCGGATGATTCTGATATTGTGAATCTGCACGGGTGGTCACAGGGAAGTTTTTCCGGAATGAGCTGGAGCAATATTCGTGTGGCAGCAGTGGTTGTCGGACTTGCGGTGCTGTTTACATTTTTCCTGTCCAAACCAATCAGTGCATATCAATTGGGAGAAGCATATGCGCAGAGTATGGGAGTCAACATCAAGACATTTCGCGTGATTTTGATCTTGCTTTCCAGTATTCTGTCAGCGTGTGTGACAGCATTTGCGGGACCGATTTCCTTCGTGGGAATCGCAGTTCCGTTTCTTGCAAGGAAGGCATTTGGAACATCAAAACCGATCGTGGTTATACCGGGAACGTTCTTTATGGGAGCTGTGTTCTGTATGATTTGTGACTTGATCGCACGAATGGCACTGGCACCGGTGGAATTGAATATCAGTACGGTGACTTCTATTCTGGGTGCACCGATCGTTATCTATATGATGATACCGAAGGGAGGAAGAAAATAAGATGGCAGATTATTATTTTCAAATGAAAGACCTGTCGGTAGGTTATAATGGAAACTCCCTGATCCGTGATATTAATATCGGGATCAACAAGGGGGAGATCGTGACTTTGATCGGGCCGAATGGTTCAGGAAAGTCAACGATTTTGAAAAGTATTACAAGACAGCTGAAAGTCGTTGGAGGGAATGTATTTTTTGACGATACTTCTCTTCTGAAACTGCCGTACAAAGAGCTTGCGTCTAAGATGGCGGTCGTGTTGACGGATCGGATCAAGACAGAGTTGATGACTTGTCATGATATTGTGGCGACTGGACGTTATCCTTACACAGGACGACTTGGGATTCTGACGCAGGAAGATGAATGTCTGGTGGAAGAGGCGATGCAGGCGGTGCATGCGCAGGAGCTCGGCAACCGTGATTTTAATGCGATTAGTGATGGACAGAAGCAGCGCGTTCTGCTGGCGAGAGCAATCTGTCAGGACCCGGATGTGATCGTTTTAGATGAGCCGACTTCGTTTCTGGATGTAAAATATAAGTTGGAGCTGTTGTCTATCCTTGAGCGGATGGCAAGGCAGAAGAAGATTACGGTGATTATGTCTCTTCATGAAATCGATCTGGCACAGAAGATTTCAGATAAGATCATCTGTGTCAAAGGCGAGACGATTTCACATTACGGAAGTCCGGAAGAAGTATTTACAGAAGAAATCATTCGCGAATTGTATGGAATCAATAATGGATATTTTGACCCGCTTTTTGGAAGCATTGAACTTCCTGCGCCGGAGGGTGAGCCGGAAGTGTTCGTGATCTCTTCCGGCGGAACTGGAATCCCGGTTTATCGAAGACTTCAGAAGGAGCACATCCCGTTTGCGGCAGGTGTTTTATATGAAAATGATATGGATTACCGGCTGGCAAGATTACTTGCGGCAGAAGTGATCACGGAAGAACCGTTTGAGGAGATTCGGGAAGAAACGCTTCAGAAAGCATTTGAGACAATAGGGAAATGTAAGCGTGTGATCAATGCCGGAGTGAAGATCGGAACATGGAATATAGGGATTGAGAGATTGCTTGAAAGAGCAGAAATAGAAGGGAAATTATAAAAACGTATAAAAATGAGCCGAGATAGCATTTTAAATGTGTTTTAAAAAGCGCTGTCAACGCTCTTTTTTGTTGCTATTCATGATTGTGAATGGTAGAATAGAACAGTATAGGCTATAAAAAAGATGGGAAAATAGCAGTACAGACTGTTATGTGATGGGAGGCAATTTATGAGTAACAATGGACAATCAGCAAAGAGAGCAAGCTTCTCGGGTAAAATCGGATATGTGCTTGCTGTTGCAGGCTCAGCAGTCGGCCTGGGAAATATCTGGAGATTCCCGTATCTGGCTGCGAAATATGGAGGGGGAATCTTCCTTCTCGTTTATCTGATTCTGACCGTATCTTTTGGATATGTTCTGATCATGTCAGAGACAGCACTTGGAAGAATGACAAGAAAAAGTCCGGTTGGAGCTTTTCAGACATTTGGTAAGACAAAATCATTTAAGATCGGCGGATGGCTCAATGCAATAATCCCTATGCTGATCGTGCCGTATTATAGTTCGATCGGTGGCTGGGTTATCAAGTACCTTGCAGAGTATTTGAAAGGAAATGTGCAGACTGTTGCACAGGACGGATATTTTACAGAATTTATTTCAGATTCTTTTCAGGTAGAAGCATGGTTCATCGTGTTTTCTATTCTTGTATTCTGCGTTATCCTGGCAGGAGTTGAGAATGGTGTAGAGCGAGTATCTAAGATTATGATGCCAATCCTTGTTATCCTTGCGGTTATCGTAGCAATTTATTCTGTAACAAGACCGGGAGCAATTGAAGGTGTGAAGTATTTCCTGATTCCGAATCCAAAGCACTTCTCAGCAATGACGGTTGTTGCGGCAATGGGACAGATGTTCTACTCCCTGTCAATCGCGATGGGAATTTTGTATACATATGGTTCTTATATTGGTAAAGACGTTGATCTTGAGAAGAGTACAACACAGGTTGAGATTTTCGATACAGCAATCGCAATGCTCGCAGGACTTATGATCATTCCGGCTGTATTTGCATTCTCTGGTGGAAACCCGGACAATCTGCAGGCAGGACCATCTCTGATGTTCATCACACTTCCGAAGGTATTCGCAAGTATGGGCGTTGGAAGGCTGGCTGGTATCCTGTTCTTCATATTGGTACTTCTTGCAGCAGTGACAAGTGCAATCTCACTTCTGGAGACAAGCGTATCTACATTCCAGGATGAACTTCACTGGAGCAGACCGAAATGCTGTATCCTTATGGTTGCTGTTATGCTTATAATCGGAACCTTATCTTCTATGGGATATGGAGTATTGAGCTTTATTCAGATTTTCGGAATGGCATGTCTGGACTTCTTTGACTTCCTGACAAATTCAGTGATGATGCCACTTGCAGCACTTGCAACATGCTTCTTGATCGTTCGTACCGTTGGATTTGACAAGATTGCAAGGGAGATTGAGCAGTCATCTGCATTTAAGAGAAAGAAATTATACATGTTCTTTATGAAATATCTGGCACCGATCTGCCTGATTATTATATTATTAAGTTCTATTGCAAATGTATTGGGAATTATTTCTATGTAATGGAAAATGCTTGTTAAAATAGACAAGTAATCTTGCTGTAAATCTACCTGCATGGTATAATATGACTAGACTTGTAAAGTTTAGAAACAGTTCAGCCATACAACGAAGTGGTCATAAACTGACAGTCTTACGTTGTATGGCTGAATTGCAATAATTTTACATTTTAAGTAAATGATAGGAGTGATTAAGATGTATCAGGAAGAGTATAAGCGCTGGATGGCAGCAGACCTGGAAGACGCAGATCTGATGCCGGAGTTAACTAAAATCGAGGGAAATGATGACGAGATCAAGGAGCGTTTCGCAGTTGCTCTGAAGTTTGGAACAGCCGGACTTCGTGGTGTACTTGGAGCAGGAACGAATAGAATGAATATCTATGTTGTTCGTCAGGCTACACAGGGACTCGCTAACTGGGTAAAGACACAGGGCGGTACACAGACAGTAGCAATCAGTTACGACAGCCGTCTCAAGAGTGATGTGTTTGCGAAGACAGCAGCAGGAGTTCTTGCAGCGAACGGAATTAAAGTAAGAATCTACGATGCTCTGATGCCGGTGCCGGCACTTTCCTTTGCAACACGCTATTATAACTGTAACGCAGGTGTTATGGTAACAGCATCCCACAACCCGGCGAAGTATAACGGATATAAGGCATACGGACCGGATGGATGCCAGATGACAGATGATGCAGCAGCAATCGTATACGAAGAGATCCAGAAGACAGATGTACTTACAGGTGCGAAGTATATGTCTTTCGCTCAGGGAGTTGAAGAAGGTCTGATCCGTTTCGTAGGAGATGACTGTAAGGATGCACTGTATGAGGCAATCGAGTCCCGTCAGGTTCGTCCGGGTCTGTGTAAGAGTGCAGGACTGAAGCTTGTATACAGCCCACTGAATGGATCTGGATTAGTACCGGTAACACGTGTACTTAAAGACATCGGAATCACAGATGTAACAATCGTACCGGAGCAGGAGTATCCGAATGGATATTTCACAACATGCAGCTACCCGAACCCAGAGATCTTTGCAGCACTTGAGCTGGGACTGAATCTTGCGAAAGAGACAGGCGCAGACCTCATGCTTGCAACAGACCCAGATGCAGACCGTGTAGGAATCGCTATGAAGTGCCCGGACGGATCTTACGAGCTCGTTTCAGGAAATGAAGTCGGAGTTCTTCTTCTTGACTACATTGCAGCAGGACGTATCGAGAAAGGCACAATGCCTGAGAAACCGGTAGCAGTGAAATCTCTCGTATCTACACCACTTGCAGATGCAGTTGCAGAGCATTACGGAGTAGAGCTTCGTAACGTACTGACAGGATTCAAATGGATCGGAGATCAGATTGCGAACCTCGAGGCAGCAGGAGAAGTTGACCGTTTTATCTTCGGATTTGAAGAGAGCTACGGATACCTTGCAGGACCTTATGTACGTGATAAAGATGCAATCATCGGATCTATGCTGATCTGTGAGATGGCCGCTTACTACAGAAGTATCGGAAGCTCACTGAAACAGAGACTGGAAGAAATCTACGCACAGTATGGACGTTATCTCAACAAGATTGATAGCTTTGAATTCCCGGGACTGAGCGGAATGGATAAGATGTCAGGAATTATGGAAAATCTTCGTAAGAATTCTCTGGAAGAGATCGCAGGATATAAAGTAGCCAGCGTGATCGATTACGAGAAGACAGAAGAAACAGGACTTCCGAAGGCTAACGTACTTGTTTACAAGCTGGAGAACAACGAGACAGTAATCGTTCGTCCATCCGGAACAGAGCCGAAGATCAAGATCTACTACACAACACTTGGTAAAGATCTTGCAGAGGCAGAAGCTGAGAAAGAGAAGCTTGCAGGAGCACTGAAACCTATTATGGAGTAATAGAAGATGGGAAAGGGGATCAGATATCTGGTCTCCTTTTTCACTGTCGTAAAAAATAAGTAGTAAATATGTAGCATATATGTTAAAATCAATACATTACAGTAAAGTAATAAAGTGATTAGAGAATGAAACAGATGGAGGAATATTACGATGTATATAACATGTCTTGATGTAGAGGGAGTACTTGTACCGGAGATCTGGATTGCATTCGCAGAGGCGAGTGGAATTCCGGAACTCAAGAAGACAACAAGAGACGAACCTGACTATGATAAACTGATGAATTGGAGACTTGGAATTCTGAAAGAGCATGGTCTCGGACTGAAAGAGATCCAGGAGACAATCGCAAAGATCGATCCGCTTCCGGGAGCGAGAGAGTTCTTAGATGAGCTCCGCACATTCAGCCAGGTAATCCTGATCAGTGATACATTTACACAGTTTGCCACACCGCTGATGGAGAAACTCGGATGGCCGACACTGTTCTGCAACAGTCTGGAAGTAGCTGAGGACGGCGAGATCACAGGATTCAAGATGCGCGTAGAGCAGTCTAAACTGAGTACTGTGAAAGCACTGCAGTCTATCGGATTCGACACGATCGCAAGCGGAGATTCCTACAATGACCTTGGCATGATCCAGGCAAGTAAGGCAGGATTCTTGTTCCGCAGCACAGAGCAGATCAAAGCAGATCATCCGGAACTTCCGGCATATGAGACTTATGATGAGCTTCTGACAGCAATTAAAGACGCGATGAAATAGAGGATGAAAATACGAAAAAGCATCTGCACAGCCTGAATTGGCCGGTTGCAGATGTTTTTTTATATGTTAGGAAAGTTCTTTCCTAACATATAAAAAACGCTCCGCTTAGGATGCGCACTGCGGCGTACAAGGTAGGCGTCGCAAGCGACCGCCGCAGGCGCAAGAATGTGCCGAGCACATTCTTTGTTCTATATAGATTAATGTAGAAAATCATGATAAGATAGAAAGACAAAGAAGTATTAGCAGAATCAGCAGTATAGAAAAATGGAATCTGTAAGATTGGATGAATAAACAGGAAAGGACTACAACCAACATGTTATACGATGAAATCATGAAGATAGTGACACTGGCAGGGGAACTGATGCTTCAGGCACAGGACGAGGAACTGACAGTTTTTGATAAAGAAGGAACTGCAAATTTTGTGACAAAGCATGACAAGGAGATTCAGTTTTATCTGATCCAGAATCTGCGTCAGCTTATACCGGAAGCGACATTTCTTGCAGAGGAAGACGGGATGCAGCAGGAACTTGGAGATGGCTATTGTTTCATTATAGATCCGATTGACGGAACGACGAACTTTATCTTTGATTACAAGCACAGTTGTATCTCAGTCGGTCTGACAAAGTTTGGAAGAATGCTGTTTGGCTGTGTTTACAACCCTTACACAAGAGAAATGTATTCCGCTGTGAAAGGCGAAGGGGCGAAGCTGAACGGAAAAGAGATTCACTGTTCGGATAAAGGACTTGCAGATAATCTGGTTGCATTCGGAACTGCACGGTATCAGACAGAAGATACAGACAGAATCTTTGACCATGCGAAGAAGCTGTATCTGAACAGCCTTGGAATTCGTGCCGGTGGTTCTGCAGCACTTGATATCTGCCGTGTGGCATCCGGCGCAAATGGAGTCTATCTTGAACTAATGCTGTATCCGTGGGATTATGCGGCAGCATCACTGATCGTGATGGAAGCAGGAGGATTTATCTCAACAGCAGAGGGCGGAATGATCACGTTGGATCAGCCGTGTTCCATCCTGGCAGCAGGACGGCAGTGCTGGAAGGAAGCAAGTCAGCTGTTGAGTGAATAATCAGAAGAATGGAATAGAGAGAAAAAATAGAAAGGAACTGAATTCATATGTTTACGCATGAGATGATAAAGTCTTTTAATCAGTTAGAGATGGATGTATATAATTACATCATCAGCAATGAAGAGAAAGTAGTATATATGAAAGTACGTGAACTGGCAGAGGAGGTTCATGTTTCGACAACAACGATCCTTCGCTTTTGTAAAAAGGTAGGATGCGAGGGATATTCTGAATTCCGTTTGAAATTAAAACAGGAAGTCAACAGCAAAGAACAGAAGAAAATCAATATGGATCTTACTGCGGTTAAAGATTTCTTTGAGAGGGTGCAGACACAGGCATTTGCTGAGAATATCCAGGAAGCTGTGAAGTTGCTTACAAAGGCATCGTCAATTATATTTGTAGGTGTGGGGAATTCTTCTATTATAGGAAAGTATGGGGCAAGATATTTTAATAATGTAGGTTGGTTTTCTTTTGCAATTGATGATCCATTTACTCCGGTATTTCGCGGAAAAGGTGAGAGGACAGCTACGGTTGCATTGTCTGTATCAGGAGAGACAGAGCAGACACTGATGTTGGCAGAAAAGTTGAAAAGAAGAGGGAGCAGCCTGATATCTATTACAAATAAGGCAAACTGTTCTTTGGCGAAGATGAGTGACTGCAATATAAATTATTATGTTTCAGAGTATAAAAAAGACGAAAATTATGATCTGACATCCCAAATGGCAGTCGTTTTTATTTTGGAATTAATCGGAAGAGAATTGGAGGGCGTCCATAACGATACAGATGATCTGTTTCAAAATGATATGGAAGACTTATTTCATTAAGGTTGTAGAATGTAATGGTACGAATAGTAACCAGATAAGTAACAAAAAAAACAGGATACACGAAAAAGTATCATAATATACAAAAAAGGAAAGTGAAAACAGTGCATTTTACACAATAAAGTAGAATGCCCTGTTTTTTTTATGTAACAAATTCCGTCTATATGGAACGGAAACCAGAAACAGGAAAAAGTACTGACAAAATGGAAAATGCCTGTTATACTAGCAACATCAAAACAAATGGGAAAAAATTAAGGAGGAAACAATCATGGTAATTCGATTATTTTGTGCAGCAGGAATGTCAACAAGTCTTCTGGTAAAAAAGATGGAAGAGGCAGCAAAGGAAAAAGGAAAAGATGCTGATATCGCAGCATATCCATTTACAGATATGGAACGCATGATTGAAGGCGCGGATGTAGCACTGCTCGGACCACAGGTAGGATATCAGCTTGCCAGAGCAAAAGAGATTTGTGATCCAAAAGGGGTTCCGGTAGATGTGATCCCAATGCAGGATTATGGAATGTGCAATGGAATGAATGTTTTGAAATTTGCATATAAGCTTGCGAAAAATAAATAAGAGAAAACAAAGATACACAATTTAAAGTAAAGGGTAGTAGCAAATGAAAGAGAAATTTAACGAAAAAGTAATCCCTGTGATCCTTAAGTTTATTAATACAAAGGGAATACAGTCAATAAAAAATGGTATGGTGACTTCCATGTCTCCTCTGATCATCGGATCAATCTTCCTGATCCTGTCAAACTTTCCGGTAAAGGCAGTTGTCGATGTATTAGAGTCTACAGGAATCAAAGCAGTATTAGATCAGGCATGTGGTGCAACATTCTCCATCAGTGCGATGATCGCAGTTATCGGTATCAGCTATAGCTATGCGAAACTGGAAAATCAGGAACCACTCAACTGTGCAATTATTTCATTGGCATCATTCTTGATTCTGATGCCTTCGTCCAAAACAACAGAAAGTGGAGAAGTTGTTGGTGGAATCATTGATAAGACATGGACAGCAGGACAGGGAATGATTGGAGCAATCATTGTCGGATTGATCGTACCGCTTGTTTACTGTTGGTTTTTGAAGAAAAATATACGTATTAAAATGCCGGCCGGAGTTCCGGAAGGTGTAACAAATGCATTCTCAGCATTAATCCCGGCATTCGTAATCCTGACAGGGACTGCAGTAATTCACGGTATCTGTTCTATTGGATTCAACACAACAGGTATGGAAATTATTTACAAAGTTGTTCAGACACCACTTCAGAAAATGACAGACTCCCTTGGTGGAGCAGTTCTGATGTGCTTTATGGGACCATTCCTGTGGTTCTTCGGAGTTCATGGTTCAACAGTAGTTGGTGGAATCATGACAGGACTTTTACAGGCAAACAGTCTTGCAAACCAGGCTATTATTGACAGTGGTGTAGAACTTACAATAGCAAACGGAGGCCATATTGTAACACAGCAGTTTTATGATCAGTTTATCAATATAACAGGTGCAGGTATCACAATCGGACTTGTAATGTATATGTTCTTCTTTGCAAAATCAAAACAGTTGAAAGCACTTGGTAAAGTGGGAATTATTCCGGCAATATTTGGAATCAATGAGCCAGTTCTGTTTGGTACTCCGATCGTTATGAACCCAATGCTTGCAATTCCGTTTATTGGAATGCCTGTGATTGCATGTTTAATCCAGTATTTTGCACTGTATACAGGAATCTGCCCATTATATGGAGCAACACAGATCCCATGGACTTGTCCACCGATCATCTCAGGATTCCTTTTAGCAGGATGGAAAAGTGCTTTGCTTCAGTTAGTAATCCTTTGTGTTTCATTCTTTGTTTATCTGCCATTCATTAAGAAGGTTGACAAGATGAATCTGGTTCAGGAGAAGAATCAGCCGGTAGAAGATGAGGATGAAGACTGGTAAAATCAGAATTTAAAAATAATAAAAGCAGGACAGGAGACAGAAATGGACGAAAAATTTGAATTGGCATGTTTTCAGATTATTACATATGTAGGTACAGCAAGAACACATTTTATCAATGCAATCCATTGTGCGAAAGAGGGAAAATACGATGAGGCAGCAGAGCTGATCAAACAAGGAGATGAAGCCTTTTCACTTGGGCATAACGCTCATGCAGACCTTCTGACAATGGATGCAAATGGAGAGATTTCTAATGGATACATGCTTCTGATGCATGCAGAAGATCAGCTTATGAGTGCAGAGAGTTTCCGTATTCTCGCAGATGAATTCATTGCACTGTATAAGAGAATTGATGAGAAATAATCATCAAGATGTAATTGAATATAGAAACAGAAAAGTTGGGGGCAAAAGCCCCCAACACTATTATACAAAGCAATTAAGACAACAGGAAGGAAATAACAATGGGATTTCGAAAAGATTTTCTCTGGGGTGGCGCAGTTGCTGCTCATCAGCTGGAAGGTGCCTATGATCGAGATGGAAAAGGCTTGAGCATTATGGACGTTGTAACCAGCGGAGATGTAAATACAAGAAGAAGAATAACAGGTGAAATACTAAAAGGCGAGAATTATCCGAATCATGAAGCAATCGATTTTTATGATTACTATAAAGAAGATATCCGCTTATTTGCGGAAATGGGATTCAAGTGTTTCCGTACAAGTATTGCATGGACACGTATCTTCCCAAATGGTGATGAAGAACAGCCGAATGAAGCCGGATTAAAATTCTATGATGACATGTTTGATGAATGTCTGAAATATGGGATCGAACCAGTGATCACACTGAGTCATTTTGAGATGCCTCTGCATCTCGTACAAGAGTACGGTGGATGGAGAAACAGAAAACTGATTGATTTCTTCGTGAAATTTGCAGTAACATGCTTTGAGCGATACAAAGACAAAGTAAAATACTGGATGACATTTAATGAGATTAACAACCAGGCAGATATCGGTGACGGATTCATGCTTTACGCTAATTCCGGGATTGTAGTTAAACCAGAAGAAAATGTAGAAGAATTGATGTATCAGGCATCTCACTACGAACTGGTTGCCAGTGCCGAAGCGATAAAAGCAGGACATAAGATCAATCCGGAATTTCAGATTGGCTGCATGATCGCAATGTGCCCGATCTATCCGGCTACCTGCCGTCCAGAAGATATACTGCAGGCTGAAAAAGCCATGCAGAAAAGATATTATTATACAGATGTGCATGTAAAAGGAGAATACCCTGTAAATATTTTGAAATACTGGGAAAGAAAAGACCTTAAGATTGACGTAACAGAAGAAGATCTTGCAGTGTTAAAACAGGGCTGTGTCGATTATATCGGTTTCAGTTATTATATGTCTTTCTGTACAAAAGCAGAACCGGACAATCCGGAATATGATTACCGTGGAGAAAAGGATCGTATAAAGAACCAGTATGTAAAGGCAAGTGAATGGGGATGGCAGATTGATCCGATTGGACTGCGCTATTCATTGAACTGGTTTACAGATCGCTACAAAGTACCATTGTTTATTGTAGAAAATGGATTTGGAGCATATGATACTTTAGAAGAGGATGGAAGCATCCACGATCCATACCGTGTAGAATATCTGCAGCACCACATTTCAGAAATGAAAAAGGCGGTAGAGGAAGATGGTGTAGATCTGATGGGTTATACACCATGGGGATGCATCGACCTTGTCAGTGCAGGAAGCGGTGAGATGGATAAGAGATATGGATTCATCTATGTGGATAAACATAACGATGGAACAGGAGACTTGTCCAGAAGAAAGAAAGATTCTTTCGAGTGGTATAAAGAAGTTATTTCAACCAACGGTGAAAATATCAATTAGTTGACAGGATGATTGTTAAAAAAGAGTGTCTATATCAAGAAACGATAAAAGGTTTTGATATAGACACTTTTTGAACTTAGGAAGAGGTAAAATAAAGGGTGTAAGTTTTTTACCTATCCCCTATATTCCCCCGGCTGGCAATTGAGGTAACAAATACACTTGGCACACAGATGAGAGATGCAATCAGTCATTATCTGCCAATTGAACCGTTTGGTGTAGAAGGAATGGTGCATCTATATATAGAAAAATATATGGGAAAATAAATCAGAAAAATCAGAGAAATTCAACAGGAGGAAGAAAAAATGAGTTTACCGGAAAATTTTTTGTGGGGCGGCGCAACAGCAGCAAATCAGTGTGAGGGTGCATATAACGTAGATGGAAGAGGACTGGCAAATGTCGATATATGTCCGGCAGGAAAAGACCGATTCAAGGTAATGCTTGGACATGGAGAGACACTAGAGCCGGATACAGAACATATCTATCCGGCAATGGAAGGAATCGACTTCTATCATCATTACAAAGAAGATATCGCACTTCTTGGTGAAATGGGATTCAAGACCTTCCGTCTGTCGATTGCCTGGTCAAGAATCTTTCCAAACGGTGATGACGCAGAACCAAACGAAGCAGGACTTCAATTCTATGAAAATGTATTTAAAGAATGCCACAAATACGGAATTGAGCCGCTTGTTACGATCACACACTTTGATTGCCCGATTCATCTGACGAAAGAGTACGGAGGCTGGAAGAACCGAAAACTGATCGAGTTCTATAAGAAACTCGTAACCGTACTTTTTACACGCTATAAAGGACTTGTAAAATACTGGCTGACATTTAATGAAATCAACATGATTCTTCACATCCCATTTATGGGGGCAGGACTTGTCTTTAAAGAAGGAGAAAATGAGACACAGGCGAAATACCTTGCGGCGCATCATGAGCTGGTAGCTTCCGCTGAGGCAACAAGGATCGCTCATGAGATCGATCCGGAAAATAAAGTCGGATGCATGCTGGCAGCAGGACAGACGTATCCGTACTCCTGTGCGCCGGAAGATGTATGGAAAGCGATGGAAAAAGATCGCGAAAACTACTTCTTCATCGATGTACAGGCAAGAGGTGAGTATCCGGCTTATGCAAAGAAATTTTTCGAAAGAGAAGGAATCCAGCTCGATATTACAGAAGAAGATGAAAAGCTCCTGAAAGAAAATACAGTTGATTTTGTTTCGTTTTCTTACTACTCTTCCAGATGCGCAAGTGCGGATGCAAGCGTTGATACAACAGATGGAAATGTATTTGCTACGGTAAAAAATCCATATCTGAAAGCAAGTGAATGGGGATGGCAGATTGATCCGTTGGGACTTCGTATTACAATGAATGCATTGTATGACAGATATCAGAAGCCGCTCTTCATCGTAGAAAATGGACTTGGCGCGGTAGACCAGCCGGATGAGAACGGCTATGTAGAAGATGATTATCGTATAGAATATTTGAAAGCACACATTTTAGCTATGATGGACGCCGTAGAGATTGACGGTGTGGAAATTATGGGTTATACTTCATGGGGATGCATTGATTTAGTTAGTGCTTCAACCGGTGAAATGAAAAAGCGTTATGGCTTTATCTATGTTGACAAAGATGATAATGGAAAAGGCACGCTGAGACGTACAAAGAAGAAATCATTTGACTGGTATAAGAACGTAATTGAAACCAATGGACAATGTTTAAAAGAAAGAGGCGAGAAGTAGGTATGTTTTCATTTTTCAAGAAAAAACAGGCTCCTGCAGAAGAGAATAAGCCATTCGTTGTAAAGGCTTATCTGTCAGGAAAAGTAGTACCAATCGAGGAAGTAAAAGACGAGGTGTTCTCATCTAAAGCATTAGGTGATGGACTTGCAATCGAGCCGGAAGAGAATGTGATCGTGGCACCATGTGATGCAACAGTATCTGTGCTGATGGAAGGTTCCAGACATGCAGTTGGACTTACACTTGCGAACGGAGTAGAGATTTTGATCCATGAAGGAATCGACACTGTGAATATGGAAGGTGACGGATTCGAGTACTTCGTAAAAGAAGGAGATAAGGTAAACGCAGGAGACAAGCTGCTTTCATTTGATCCGGAGAAGATCAAAGCACACGGATATGAGAAAACATGTATTCTCGTTGTTACAAACGGAGATGATTATCCGGATATGAAGCTGCACACAGGTATGGACGCAGTACAGGGCGAGACAGTGATCGCTGAATTTTAATGATTAATTACGGTTGATGATGAGCCGCCGGAGACAGAACTTTGAGAGAATCTTAAAAACTGTCTCCGGCGGCTTTTTCTTGGCTTGAAAGCGAAACGTTTCGCACTAATCAAGTGACAAAAAGTGCAAGCAAACAGAGCTATTCGGTATATTGTTGAAAAATGACAAAAAATAGAAAATAAGGAAAAGAAAAAAGTGAAATAACACAAAGGATATAAGCTGCTTTTGAAATAAAAAAAGAAAAGGTATATTTTGTGAAAAAAAAGAACAAATTATGTAAAAAGAATGTATAAAAAATGAACAAAATTAATTGACAAGATCAGGTGTGCATACTATAATTTATTTAGTATAAAATGACATATGTCTTGGTTTTGAACGAACCGTTTTACTATAAGAATCGTAAATCAGGACAAAGGAGTCGAGGATGTAAATATGAAGAACGATTTGAAGCATCTAAGAAGAAGCGAATTGATCGATCTAATCTATGAGATGAAGAAGCGGGAGATAGAGCTTCAGACCAGGCTGGATGAGGCAGAGGCAAAGCTTCAGGACAGAGAGATCACGATGGAGAAGGCAGGAACGATCGCAGATGCGGCAGTGGAGCTAAGTGGCGTATTCCAGGCGGCACAGGAAGCTGCGGATACCTATCTTAAATCAATAAAAGCAAAGGAAAAAGAATTGGCACATCTGATAAAGCAGGCCAAGAAGAACATGCGAGATTAGAGTAGTGAAGAAGAAGGAAAAACTTTCAGTTGATATCCCTACAATAGAAGAAATTGAGAACGAACAGAAGAGGCTGAGACACCGGGCGGTATATCAAAGAACACTCCGCGGTACGATCGCAGTGCTGCTTGTAGTTGCGGCAATTTCTGTTCTTGTGGCAACCCTGTGGATGCCGGTTCTGCAGATCTACGGTTCTTCCATGTCACCGACATTGGAAGCCGGGCAGATTGTAGTATCGGTGAAGACCAATCAGTTAAAAACCGGAGAGGTAGTTGCATTCTGGCAAGGAAATAAACTTCTTGTGAAGCGTGTGATCGCAGGTCCGGGACAGTGGGTTGATATTGATATGGACGGAAATGTGACGGTTGACGGAAAAGAACTGACAGAAGACTATTTAGATGTGAAAGCACTGGGAAATTGTGATGTAGATCTTCCACATCAGGTAGAGGAATCACGTTGGTTTCTTATGGGAGATAACCGAGACGTATCCGTAGATTCAAGAAGTGCTGCGATAGGTGATGTTTCGAAAGACCAGATTGAAGGAAAGATTGTATTTCGAATCTGGCCATTGAAAGAATTTGGAAGTATACAATAAAAAACTTGGAAACAAAAATAAAAGATGGTATCGAAGGGAAGGACGGAAAAGGAATAAGACAGCAGATACGAAACCGGAAGAAGGCTGAGTAATGCAGAGAAATTGGAGAACAGAGTATTTCAAAAACTTAATAAAAGATAAAACCAGAACGAAAAGATGGAGAAAGGTATTGCTCTGTCTTTCTTGTGTTGTAGTTTTTTGGACAGTTTATGCACTGATTCTGCCGGCTATCACACTGGAAAGTAAGAAATGTAATATTGAAGAGCATACGCATAGCGCGGAGTGTTATTCAGAGAGTCAGGAACTGATCTGTGGGAAAGAAGAACATGTCCATACGGCGGAGTGTACGTCGATAAGTAATAATGACTCGTCCAATTCGGGGGAAGATGCAGGAACTGTGCCAGACACTTCTGGGAATGATGCGAATGGAAACGAAGAGGGGAAAAATACTCCAGAAGAATCTGTAATACCAGAGGAATCCATAGTACCGGCGGAACCAGAGACGTCAAGTGGAACGGGAACAACAGAAACACCTGGTGAGACAGGGGAGTATGTGCTGAATGACCATACTGATCAAATCACATCAGTTACATTCACATATAAAAAGGACGGCAAAGAAGTAGAAGTTGATAAAGGACAAACAATCGATACTCCAGATGATTTGAGCATGAATATCAAAGTTGTATTTAAATCTATTCCGGTAGCAACTTTAAGAGAGCATAATGGAAAATTTGTTTATAATCTTCCTAAAGAATTTCAAATTAAAGAGACAACTACAAAAAATATGACAGAAGATAGTAAAGTGATCGGAACAATCACTGTGGATACAAATGGAAAAGTAGTTGTTGCATATAATGATGAATATTTAAACGGATTGAATGCGAATTCAACAATTGGTGGAAATTTCTTCGCAGCTGCTGAACTCAAATTAAACTCAGTAACAGAGGGAAATGGAAAGACAACTGTCACAACACCAAACGGTGATATCACAATCAATTTAGGCACGGATTATAATGAACACTATGGAACGGTTGCAGTAACCAAGCAGTGCAGTAAAGAAGGCGGTGATTATATTAAATATACAGTTACTGTTACTGCAGGTGAAGATGGAATCAAGAATCTATATGTAGTTGATCAGTTTACAGAGAATAAAAATCTGGTAAATTATGTTGGTATTGGAAAAACTACACAAACCCTTAATTCTGCAGAGAATCATCAAAATCCATATGAAACGATTACAAGCAGTGAGAGCAGTCCGGCACCAGGAACGATTTATTTAACAAATGAAGCAAATTCGGGACAAAAGATTCCGGAATCAATCACAGATACTACAGCTGTTACAGAACCGGGAAGCTTTGTATGGAATATTGCAGAGATGAAGGCGAGAGAAATCCGGACACTGACTTATTTTGTTAAGTTAAAAGATACTGCGGGAATCATAAATGTAGAGAATAATCAAAACATTAGAAACAAAGCACAATTATATACAAAAGGTGTAAGTGATAAGATTTATACAAAAGGTGATTCAGAAAATGTCTTTCAACCGCATATTGATTATACAATGCAAAAAGAGGCTGCAACACCAACAAAAGATGCGGAAGGAAATTATATCATTGAATATACATTAAGATTTAGTTTAAATGAGGCAAGTAATTATCCACTTAAAAATTTTGTTTTTTGGGATTATCTGAATTATTCAGGGTATACAACTCATGGTGATATGCATCCATATATTTCTTATATTCCAGAATCTTTTCAAGTAATTAATTCTAAAAATGAAAATATTACTGAGAATATGGATATATATTGGGCAAAAGGAAATGATGAAAATTACAAAAAAGATTGGGATTTTGAGACAGGTGGAAACCCGGTGCGTTTTAAGATAATGGGGAAAAAGGGAAGTCCTATTAATGTTAATCCCGGAGAAACATATTCAGTGACTTATAAATTAAAAGTGCAACCCGAAGTATATGCAGTAATGAAAGCAAACAGTGTAGAGATAAAAAATAAATATCTTGCATCTTGCAGCAATGCGTGTAAATCAGATGGTTACATAGGAAATACAGGGCGTACAGTCACTTTAAACGATTATCAATGGGTGCAGAAGACGAAGGACAACGAACCTACAAGCGAAAGCGTGGATATTTCGATACCTTCTGATCAAGAGAAGTACCAATATACAAGTGAAGGTATTTCCAAAATATCATCAGAGTCTTCTGGAACTTCAGAATCTGTTACTGTCCCGGCAGGAAGCTGGAAATATACAGTTATTGTCAACAAGACACTTGGTCAATGGGATCTGACGGATACTACTATGACAGATACATTAAGTCCGGATTACATGCAATATGTTGGTTATGTGAAGATTACGGCATATGAAGAAGGAAAAGAAGAACCTGTTAGAACAAAGTGGCTTGATATTGATGAAAAATCATCGTTTTCTTTAAAACCGTCTCAGATTGGTTGGACAGAAAATTTATACTGGTATAAATTCGAGTATTATGCAACCCCAAAAAATTTGGGCACAATCAGTAAAGAGAATGTAACAAATACATTTAAATTAGATAAAGCAAGAAGAAACGGACAAGAGTTTGCTTTTGGGGACGCTGTAAAATCTTCACAGACAGTGACGATTACCGGTCATTATAATTTAAATGCACAAAAGAAGGCATGGTATTATGAAAAGCCGGAAGAGAATGCAACAACATGGCAGAATGGTCAGCTATATTGGATTATTGAAGTGAAAGGATCTGTGATAAAAAAAGGTACTCAAATAAAGGATGCAGTATCTTGGGATAAAGTGTCTTTTATACATAATAATGGAGAATCAATAGTCGGAGTCTATCAAGGTGATTTAGAAGGAATAGAAACAAGATATAAAAACTTTGTGGAATTTCAACAAGCCAATACAGCTAGTAAGAAAGAAATAAATGAGTTATTTGAACTATCTTATAACGGCAACAGAGATGGATTTGATAATGGTGAGCATAATGGTAGATTTAATGATATGTTCATTAAGGCAAAGAAGGATATTGAACTTGGAGAAAATCAAAATCTGTATATTATTGTCAGAACAGAACCGTTGGATTTACCAGAGGAATACCGTGAACCGAAAAGATATGAGAATAGATTATTTATCATTGATTCGGGGAAAAGTGAAAATGATCAAAGAGAAATGGGCTCTGCGGAACAAAGTCTTTACAACGGTGGGGATATCCTAAAAGAGCTGGGGCAGACTTTTGAATATGATCGTACTGATGGTACGGATGGCACTGTTAAAGTTATTGAGCCTGGAAAAGATAAAGGTGATATAAACAGAATTTGCAAAAATCTGCTGACAAGCGGTGTATATGCAGCATGGGCATTTAAAGTGAATTATACCGGTGAACTGCAAGGAACTTATCGTGTTCTGGAAGAAATTCCGGATGGTATGGAACTTGCGTATATCCGTATTAAATGGCCTGGAGATAACGCACAGGATATTGTATCAAAAGACATTACAGGACTTGGTGGAGAGTGGGAAAGAAAAAGCAATTCTACTACCACTGACCGCGGTCAAGAAAATCAGGAAACCATTTATTATGTGAATAAAAATGGAAAACAGGCATTGATTGAACTTGGAGAATTCAAAGCAGGAAAAATTGTTGATGATTACTCCGTCGATGTACAGGTTGTCTGCAGAGTAACGGATAAAAATGTTTTACTTGGTGGCGAAGAAAAAACGTTTACCAATAAAGTTACGCTACAAAATGCAGACGGAACAAAGGATATATCCACAGCCACGGCGAATGCAACGTTAAGTGACAACAATCTGACGAAAAAGAATAACCTGACGAATGAAAGTAATTATACAATGTCAGCAGCAAGTACAAGCCAGCGTCTGACTTACACTATTACTGCAAATGCACGTGGTCAGCAATTATTAACAGATGATGGAGAAAAATTAACTATAGTTGATAAGCTGGGTGACAATTTAAGCTTGGTTGGTGATTCTTTTCACGCCAGAAATCTGAAAGATAACACTAGTGTACCAATTAATCCAAAATATAATCTGAAGACTAAGATCATTGAAATTGAAATCCCAGATAAAACACCGGTTGAAATTACTTATTCAGCAACAGTAGATGTTGCACCTGATACGGATAAGAAAGTAAATGTTACGAATGAAGTTTATTGGAAATCATATTCTTCTGGTGGAGGAGCAACCAATACAATTAACAATTATTCTTATACGTTGAATGCAGGTGGTAGCACCGAAAGTACAGAACATCCTGTCTTAACAATTAAAAAGACAGATCCGGATGATCTGATTAATAAATTGCAAGGTGTCAAATTTAGCATTTATGAATGTGAATTAGTGAAAAATAAGATTCAACGCAAATCAGACAGCGAAGTTACAAGCGGAACGACAAATGCAGCTGGGGTTTATACCGTAGAAGCTACAAAACTGAATTACAATACGATCTATGAAGTGAAAGAGACGAAAACGGTAGAGGGATATATTCTTGATGAGACACCACATTACATTATGCGTGTTAAAAAAGAAGATTCCAGAGATTATTCAGACGTAGTAAAACAGTATATAACTTATTGTGAAGAGAAGAATAACCCAAATCAATATAAGGTTGCATATGATTTACAGTCATTTAATCTGGATGTTTATAATGCTCAACAAGGAATTATTGTTAAAAAAGACTTTATCAATGACGCAGCCGGAAATTCTCACAATCCAGTAAGTGGAACCTATAGGTTTGGTCTTTATAACAATGCTAATGGAGAGGGTGATCCACTGGAAATAGTTTCTATTGAATATAGTCCGGGTGATGCGGGAGGGAAGACAGCAAAATTTAAGAATCAAGAGCTAAATACAACATATTATGTATTCGAGTTGGATGACAACAAACGACCGATTAAAGCTTCACAAGAAGCAACAATAAACAAACAGCAGTATATAGTAACATATTCTAATAATGCTGCTAATAATGCTGCTAAGTGTGGTGATACAGTAACGGTGACAAACCAAAGCCATACAAAAATGCTGCCGACAACCGGTAGTTGTGGAACTCTTCTTTACAGATTAGCAGGAACGATATTAATGCTCTTAGCAAGCCTGCGTATGCTGTTAAGATATACAAAAAAATAACAAAAGAGAGTGTGTTTCCCTGACCTGAAAAAATCGGGGGGGGTGACAGAAAAACAAGGAAGAAGAAAAATGAAGGTTATTAAGAAGATTGCAGCCATTATGTTTGCTCTCGTAATGGTAATCTCAATGGGCGCTAATGTGAGCGTGGCACATGCGGAAGAAGGAGCACAATCTGGTACAAAAGTAAAGATTACAATTGATAAAGCGGTCAACGGTCAGACATATACTATTTATAAGATGTTAGACTTAGAGAGTTATGATCCAGGGAACGGATTATATTCTTATAAACCGGCAAGTGAAGCATGGAAAACATTTTTTGCAGACGGAAAGCCAGGTCACGACTATGCAACTATTAATGAAAATGGTTATATAACTTGGACAGATAAAAGTAAAGCTGGAGAAACTGAAGGCGGAAAAAAGGTCAGATTAGAAAAGGAAGCAGCAGAATTAGCACAGAAAGCATTAGCTTATGCTAAAGATACAGATAATCATATCACTGCGACAGAAGAAAAAAAGGCTAATGCAACTACAGTGGAATTTAGTGAGCTTGATCTCGGTTACTACCTGGTAGATTCAAGTCTTGGTACACTTTGTGGACTTGATACAACAAATCCTACAGTGACAATTGAAGAAAAGAATGGTGAGCCTACAGTAGAGAAAAAGGTTAGTAGTAAAAGCGACGGTGAATATTCTGATAGTAACTTTGCCAACATTGGAGATAAAGTATACTTCAAGACTGTAATCACTGCACAGGCAGGTGCTCAAAATTATGTTTTGCATGATACAATGAGTGAAGGACTTACCTTTAGCAAGGATATTCAAATAAGATTAAATAGTGAAAATGGAACTGAAATTTCAACAGATAACTATACAATCAAATTAAATCCAAGTGTTATGAATAATCCTACAAATCCTACTACAGATGAATGTACCTTTGACATAAAATTTACTGAGGCATTCTGTAGTAGTTTGAAAGCGGGTGATAAAATTTATGTTACCTATTCTGCAACACTGAATGGTAAAGCATTTATAGGGATGAAAGAAGATGGAACTGCAAATACAAATACAACTAAGATAGGATATGGTGAGGGGATTAAAGAAAGTACGTCATCTAAGACGGAAACTTATACATTTCAGATCCCTGTATTCAAATATACAGGAGCTGAAAAAACAGCTCTTGCAAAAGCAAAATTTGCGTTGTATGAGTCTGAAACAGGTGAACAGGCTATTAAATTAATCAAAAAAAATGAAACAGAGGATTATCGTAGAGCTTTAGGTACAGAAAGTGGTATAACAGAAGTAGAGACTACAAATACAGGAAAATTTAGTATTCAGGGCCTTAAACCAGGAACATATTGGTTAGAAGAGACAGCTGCACCAAAAGGATACAACAAGTTGGTTAAGAGAATTAAAATAGAATTGAGTGAGTATGGAAGCATTTCTAAAATTGATGATGAAGCACCAACATCTACGGACGGTATTATTCAGGTTAACGTAGAAAACAAATCCGGTTCCCTCCTCCCATCCACAGGTGGTATTGGTACAACTGTATTCTACATCGCAGGTGCTTTCTTAGTACTCATTTCTGGTGTTGTAATGATTGCAAAGAAGAGAACAGACTCTAAATAAAGAAAGAACAGTTACTAATCGCACGTAGTGTGAACAGTAACAGGATTAAATTTGTTGTAAGGGGAATGGGAAGCATTCCCTTTACAACAGTAAGGAGAGGGTTGTAAGAGCAAGATGAAAAAACAGATATCAACGATTATTACCGTGATTGTTTTTGTTACAGACCTGTCCTTACTGTTGTATCCAACAGTGAGTAATTATTGGAATTCATTACATCAGACGAAAGCGGTTGCGAATTATTCGGATGCGATGGAGAAGATGGACAAGCAGAAAAAGCAGGATGCGATTGATGCGGCGAAGGCATATAATGAAGCCCTTTTATCGAATGCCGGGCGTTTTACACCGACGGAAGAAGAACTGAATACTTACAAAAGTTTATTGAATGCAGATAGTACGGGAATGATGGGATATATTGAGATTCCGGAGATTCGATGTGAGCTTGCTATTTATCATACGGTAGAGGAGTCAGTCTTGCAGGTTGGGATAGGACATCTGGAAGGATCCAGTTTACCGGTAGGCGGAAGTGGAACGCATTGTGTTTTATCCGGGCACAGAGGACTTCCGAGTGCACAGCTTTTTACGAAGCTGGACCGATTGAAGAAGGGAGACATTTTCACGCTTCATGTATATGATCAGGTACTGACATATGAAGTAGATCAGATTGCGATTGTAGAGCCTGAGGATTATGGACTTCTTCAGATTGAGGAAGGACAGGATCTGTGTACTTTATTTACTTGTACGCCTTATGGTATTAATACGCATCGTTTGTTGGTACGTGGGCACAGGATCGAGAATCGTGCAGGAAGTGATGTGAGAGTTACATCAGATGCGGCGAAGGTAAGTAGTATACTGGTTGCAGTATGTATTGCCATTCCTCTTTTAATCATCAGTTTCCTTGTAGCGGATTGGTCCGCTAGTCGTTCGAAGAAAAAGAATAAGAAATAAATCAATCAGTGGGAGGGAGAACATGCGAAGTCCAAAGAAAAGAATCCGCCACAGAGACAGGAATTATATGATATATGTGTTGACATTTCTCATTGCGCTGACCGGGATACTCGGAATCTCAAAGGGCAGTCCGGTTCTGGCAGCGGAAGAAGAGAGTACACAGAAGGGAAGCATCTCGATTGTCTGCCCGGTTGAGGGGATGGAATTGTCTCTGTACCGTGTGGCAGAGTATGAGGAGTCAGGCAGTTTTACATTGACGGAACAATTCCAGAAGTATCCGGTCTCACTGGAGCAGAAGAGCCAGGAGGGCTGGCAGGGTGCAGCGGATGCACTGGCGGACTATATCAGACGTGATGGAATCACAGCAGACGCAGTGCTTGTATCAGGTTCGGACAGGAAAGTATGTTTTACAGAGCTTAATCGGGGACTTTATCTTGTGCTGGGACAGACAACAGAGCTGCAGGAAGACGGTAAGACACAGATCTATGAACCGCAGACAGCATTGATCGCATTGCCGGAGGATTCAAAGGAAACTTCAGAAGGGACAGATCCTTATCAGGTGACAGCGGTTCTGAAGTTCGAGAAGAACGACAAACCGGGAAAGCCGGAGGAGCCGGGGAATCCAGAAGAGGAAGAAGAGACGAAGATTCATGTATTGAAAGTGTGGAAGCAGGATCAGGAGAAAGAACGCCCGGATTCTATCGTGGTAGAGCTGCTGCAGACAGATGTGGAAGGGAATACAACAGTCGCTGACCGCCAGACACTTACGAAAGAAAACCAGTGGTCCTATACATGGAAGAATCTTTCCACGCTGATGCGCTGGAGCGTGTCTGAGGCAGAGGTGCCGAAGGGGTATACCGTTGCTGTTACGCGTGAAGGGAATACAGTTGTCTTGACAAATACAGCAAAGAAACCGGGAAAGTCGGATGGAGAAGTGAATCCACCATCGAAGAAGCCGACAGATAAGACAACAAATAAAACGACAGACAAGACATCAGACAAGCTCCCACAGACAGGACAGCTTTGGTGGCCGGTACTTGTACTTTTGTTTGCAGGTGCGATCTGTCTGCTGGTGGGAAGAGTTTTACGGGATAGAAAAGAAGAGAAGAATAGATGAGCAAGAAGAAAAAGAATTGGATAGGAAAGATATTTACAATCACAGGGTTGCTGCTTTTCGCAGCAGCCCTTGCTCTTTCTGTATACAATCTCTGGGATGATTATCGGGCAGAGCAAAGCAAAGAGAAGCTGTTGGAAGAATATAGAGACAAAAACCAGAATATTTCTGATGAGGGAGAGCAGGCAGAAGAATCTGACGGACAGATACCGGATTATCAGTTGAACCCGGAGATGGAGATGCCGGAGGTCATGTTGGAAGAGCTGGATGGCGCAGCGTGCATCGGAGTGCTTGAGATACCAGAGATTGATCTGAAGCTTCCGGTATTGAGCAAATGGAGCTATCCGCTTCTGAAGAAAGCACCTTGCCGCTATTCGGGCAGTGCTTATCTGGATAATCTCGTGATTGCGGCACATAATTACAGAACACATTTCGGAAAGTTGAAAGAACTTGAGAACGGTGACGAGGTGCTCTTCACAGATGCAGCCGGAAACCGGTTCGAATACAAAGTGGCGGCGGTAGAGGCACTGACTCCACAAAGCGTGGAAGATATGACAAGCGGAGAGTGGGCGCTGAGCTTGTTCACCTGTACGCTGGATGGAAAGAACAGGGTGACGGTGCGGTGTGACTTCAATGTTTTACCATAGTGAATTTTGTTATAGAATGGCGCTTAATCAGCTATAATTTGTATAAGATTAGTCTATTCTAATCTGAAAGGAAAAATGTTATACTAAAGGAAATGAATAATATGAGGCTATCATCTTATGAAATTATTAGTAACTGGAAACATCGGATATATCACAACTGAATTTATTAAGGAAGCCTTCCCGGAGTGTCAGATTCTTTTGCTTGGAGAGACTGCATTAAAGTCAGATCGTCGCAAGGGAATATCGGTACATCCAATGCCACACGCAGAGAAGGAATTTGAAGATATCTTTAAGACTTATGAATTTGAGGGTGTGATTTATTTTTCTAATTATCTCACCTTTCATGGGAAGAAAGACGGTGAGCTTGAGACTTTACGTAAAGTATTACATTATTATAAAGGAAATACGAATTCACGATTGCTGTATATTACCGGTCCGGAGGGTTTGTATGAAGAAACGACCGGAAAGACATTGATGGTTCGTACTGTAGAGGAGTTCTGCAGACAGTATTGCGAACTGCATCAGATTTCTGTTAAGATTCTGCGTGCGCCGTATCTTTATTCCGGCACTTACGAGGAGGATTATTTCTTTCAATTATTTTCTAAAGCACTCAATCAAAAGTCGATCCTCTTTGAAGAAGCACCATCTCAGGAAATGTATTTTCTTGCTCTGAGTGATCTTGCGGACCTGTTATATAAGATTTTTGATAACTGGAATGAGGAGAGTACTTATCTTCAGATTCCGCAAGTGTTTCATTTTACCTTTGAACAGCTCGGAGAAAAGCTTAAGCAGATATTTCCATTCGCACACATTACATATCTTGCAGATGCGATGATTCAGGAGAGAACAGTCACTGACAAGATATTGAGGAATGAATATGGCTGGTTTCCGAAGATTTCTCTGTTGGAAGATCTCTCGGAAATATATGCACAGTATTGTCAGAAGACAAATTATAAGATCCGAAAGATAGATGCTTTGAAGAGCTTTCTCAACAGTCATGCGACAGTTGTAAGAATCATCGAGCTGTTGCTCACATTTTTTGTGTTCGAGGTACTGAACCGAGTGGCAGGGAATCAGGTGCAGTTTGAGATGATCGATCTGCGGCTGGTATATATCGTGCTGTTCAGCAGTTTATACGGTATTAATTATGGACTCGCATCAGCAGGACTGGAATCCCTTTCGCTGTTGGCGGCATATGCAAAGACGGGAATCGGATGGACAACACTTTTTTACGAACCGTCGAACTGGATTCCATTTATCTTTTATTTCGCTGTCAGTGCAATCTGTGGATATGTACGATTGAAGAACACTGAGAATGTTCGGTTTATGAAAGCGGAAAATAAACTTATTTTAGATAAATTTTTATTTGCGCGGGAAATGTATCAGGAGACGCTTCGGGATAAGCGTCAGTACAAGAAGCAGATTCTGGGAAGTCGAGACAGTTTTGGTAAGATTTTTGACATTACGAAAAAACTTGATGTCTTTCTTCCGCAGGATCTTTTTATCGAAACGCTTCATGTGATGGAATCTGTTCTTGAGAATCATACGATTGCAATCTATTCAGTGGGAAAGAAAAAGCAGTTCGGACGACTTACGATCGCATCACAAGGAATGAAAGATGTGTTTGCTAATTCTATTTGTATGAAGGATTATCTGGAGGCAAATGAGGCAGTAGAAGCCGGAAATGTATGGGTAAACCGGGAGTTCCTGGAAGGATATCCAATGTGTATGAAAGGAATTCAAAAAGACGGAGAGCTCGTGATGCTGATTTTTATTCAGGATGTAAAGGGCGAGCAGCTTTCTCTTTATTATCTGAATTTGTTCCAGGTTCTCAGTGGTCTGGTGGAGACCGCTCTTTTGCGTGCGCTGGAATACCAGGAAGCGGTTAAGAGCAGGCAGTATGTGGCAGGTACAAGTACATTGAAACCAGAGTATTTTGAAGAGAGATTGTATTCATTTCACGCTATGAGAGAAGAACAGCTGGCATCCTATACGCTTCTAAAACTGGATTATCCGCAGATGTCACTTGCGGAGGCGGATGCAGTGCTGCAGAAGTCTGTCCGTGAAAATGATGTCTGGGGAATTTCTGAAAAAGAAGAGCTGTTTCTCATTCTTTCGCAGACGGACAGGAAAGTATTGCCGATCATTCTTGCAAGACTGGAGAAGGGCGGATTTATATGTCATGAAATCGATGTTATCGAGAGTGCAGATTAAGTGAGAAAAGAAAGAGAAGCGAAGAATTATTGCCGGTCGCAACAGATTGTGACCGGCATATTTGTGGGAGAGATATTATGATTCAAACAGTGCTTGGGATACTTCTGATCCTATTACATATTGTTTGTTGTGTATTGGTCTGGATGGGGATAAAGACACAGTTTCTGAAAGTGAAAAAATATCTGATCGGACTTGTAGTCTTTGTTCCTTTCTGGGGGACGATATGTGTGCTGCTTTTGCATTTACAGAGGCTGACGAAAAGAGACAATAGAATAGAGCCGGGAGTGGAAAAGCTTCGTGTGAATGAAGAGATTTATAAAAATATTTTTCAGGCAGCTTCGGATATGGATGAGAAGATTGTTCCGCTGGAGGAAGCACTTCTGATCAATAAGCCGGGGATACGACGTGAGCTGATCATGGATGTGCTAAACGACGATCCGGAAGAATACATGGACATTCTGAAACAGGCTCGTATGAACGAAGATGTAGAGGTGGTTCATTATGCGATCACAGCTATGGTTGAGCTCTCTAAGGAGTATGACTTCCGGTTGCAGAAACTGGAAAAACTGTATGCGGCATCTCCGAATGATCCCGAAGTTCTGGATCAGTATTGTAATTTTATGGAAGAATATCTGAATCAGGGGATTCTGGAAGCACAGATGGAGAAAGAACAGCGGGTTCGTTATATCCGGCTTTTGAATCAAAAGCTGAAGATAAAAGCAACGCTCCATACATGTGTGTGCCTGTTTAAAAATCTGATGAAAAACGGAGATTATGTTCAGGCGGGAGAAATTCTGGAACTTATGGATCAGAAATGGCATCACAGAGAAGAATTCTGGACTCTGAAGATACAGTATCTGGCGGAACGTAAAATGGCATCTGAGTTACAGAAGTGTTTAAGACAGATGCAGGAGGAACATATTTATCTGTCTTCCAAGAGTAAGGAGGCATTGGATTTTTGGTTAGATTAAAATCATTGAAAACATTTCCGTTTAAAAGCATGTTAGTAATCCTGTGCGTCTTTATGATGATGGCAGTTGTTCTTTTTGCTGAACGAAGTGGTATTCAATATACAGAAAAGAATAGAAAAGTTGCGTATCTCGATCGAGAAGAAGTAGTCACCGAACAGACGGCTGTGAAGTCGCTTACGAAGACCTGTCTGGTCATTCGCAACAGTGCGGATGAAGCAAGTGAACAGGCCTGGACACAGTTTCAGCAAATATTTAAAGATATGAAGGTTGGGACGGATGTAGTCGATCTGCAGAGTGATTCTGTGATCCCTGACTATGATGAGTATGAAACAGTGGTTGTATTATTAAGTGATATCAGTCCATTGAAAGAGAAACTTTTGGAACTGTGTGACTGGGTTTCGGAAGGTGGAAATGCGCTCTTTGCGATGACTCTTCAGAAAACGGCATATACGTCGATAATAGAGCAGAAGCTTGGAATTATTTCTTCAGGTTATGAAAATACGGTTGTAGACAGTATTTATTTTGAACCGGATTTTATGCTTGGCGGCGGGCAGGCTTATGAAATCACAGATCCATATGATTCTGCCTGGTCAGTGCAGTTGAGTGAGCAGGCGAAGGTTCATGCGCAGGTAGAGGATGAAAACGGTCAGCCGGTTATCTGGGAAAATCAATATGGAAAAGGAAAGTTTGTAGTAGATAATTTTGGATTGTATGAGAAGGCAGTCCGTGGATTTTATGCAGCGTCTTACAGTCTTCTTACGGATGTCGGTATCTATCCGGTGATCAATGGATCAGCATTTTATCTGGATGACTTCCCGTCACCGGTTCCAAATGGAGACGGTACTTATGTGAAACGTGATTATGAGATGAGCATCAGCAATTTTTATATGAACGTATGGTGGCCGGACATGCTGGAACTTGCCTCTGATCATGGTATCCGTTATACAGGTGTGATGATTGAGAACTATGGGGATGCGACAGACGGGACGATCGAGAAGCAGAAAGATACCAAACGCTTCGAATATTTTGGAAATATGTTGCTCCATCAGGGCGGGGAGCTTGGATATCATGGATACAATCATCAGCCGTTAAGCCTCCCAAATACGGACTATGGCGATGTGCTTCCATATGACACCTGGAAAAATCAGTCGGCAATGAAAAAGGCTGTAAAGGAACTGGTACGATTTGGCGATAAAATATTTCCAAGCACATCGATGTCGGTTTATGTACCACCGTCCAATGTATTGTCGGCAGAAGGTAGGAGAATGCTTGCAGAGGATTTTCCGCAGATCAGGACGATCGCCAGTAACTATTTCACCGGTGAGTTTGCTTATGTGCAGGAATTTGAAGTGGCGGAGGACGGTATTGTGGAACAGCCTCGTATCATTTCAGGTGCGATCATTGATAGCTATATGAAGATGGCAGCATTGTCTGAATTGAACATGCATTTTGTGAACAGCCATTTTATACATCCGGATGATCTTCTGGACGAAGATCGTGGTGCGGCACTTGGCTGGGAAAAATTGAAAGGGAACTTAAGTGATTATATGGACTGGCTGGATGATTCAGCACCGTCCTTGAGACAGCTTACAGGTTCGGAACTGTCCGGCGCGATCCAGCGCTACGGAGCGGTCACATTTACAAAGACAGTGACAGATCAGGAGATCAGACTGGAACTCGACAATTTTTATGATGAAGTGTATTTTATGGTGCGGATCAACGAAGGAACACCGGGAGATGTTTCGGGAGGAAAACTTACGCATTTGACCGGAAATCTCTATTTGCTCAAGGCAAAGGAGCCGACTGTAACCATCGAGAAAACAGAATAAAATACGAAGCAGTAAAATGCGGCAGATAAGGAGTTAGTTGTGAGAATCTGTCTTATATTAGAGGGATGTTATCCCTATGTGTTTGGCGGTGTATCCACATGGATGCATCAGTATATCAATGAAATGAAAGAGCATGAGTTTGTTCTGTGGGTAATCGGAGCAAATGCGAAGGATCGAGGGAAATTTGTCTACGAACTTCCTGAAAATGTCGTCGAGGTCCATGAGGTTTTCCTGGATGATGCTCTGAGGCTGAAGGATTCAGGGAAAATGCTTCATGCTTTTACGAAGGAAGAAAAGAACAGCTTAAAGGAGCTGATGCTGTGCAAACGTCCGGACTGGGAGGTTTTGTTTCACCTCTATTATGACCAGAAACTGAACCCGATGTCCTTTTTGAAAAGTGAAGAGTTTTTGAATATATTGACAGAGTGCTGTATAAAAGATTATCCATATACTCCGTTTGCGGATGCATTTCACACGATGCGCTCTATGCTGCTTCCGGTTCTTTATCTGATGGGAAGTGAAGTGCCTAAGGCAGATGTTTATCACGCGATCTGTACGGGGTACGGAGGACTTCTTGCGTGTCTCGGCGGATATGTCTATAAGAAGAAAGTGCTTTTGACGGAGCATGGAATTTATACAAGAGAGCGTGAAGAAGAGATCATCCGTGCAAAATGGGTACAGCCGGCATTTAAAAAGCAGTGGATCGCCTTCTTTTATATGTTGTCGGATATTATTTATACGAGAGCCTTTTCTGTCTCAGCGTTGTTTACCAATGCTATGCTTGCACAGATTCAGATGGGATGTGACAAGGAAAAATGTCGTGTAGTTGAGAATGGAATCAATTACGAACGACTCTCTTCTATTCCGTTGAAAGAAGAAGACGGATGGGTTGATATTGGCGCAGTTGTGCGTCTGGCGCCGATCAAGGATATCAAGACAATGATTTATGCGTTTTATGAGCTGTGTACGAAAAGAGATCATGTGCGGCTCCATATTATGGGTGGCGTTGATGATGAGGAGTATGCTCAGGAATGCTATGCGCTGGTCGATCAGTTACATTTGGAAAATGTGATCTTTACAGGCCGTGTGGATATTATCTCCTATATGGAAAAGCTGGATTTTACAATTTTGACGAGTATATCAGAAGGACAGCCGTTGTCTGTCCTGGAATCATTTGCCGCAAGGCGTCCTTGTGTGACTACGGATGTGGGCTGTTGCAGGGAACTTCTGGACGGGAACGAGGAGGACTGTTATGGATCCGTAGGATATTGTGTTCCGCCAATGTATCGTGAGGGACTTGCGCAGGCAATGGATCAGATGTGTGCTTCCAGAACGCGAAGACTTCGTATGGGCGCAAATGCACAGAAACGGGTAAAGGCGTATTATCGAAAAGAAGAAATGATTGAAAAGTATCGGAAAATGTATCGGGAGGTGGAAGAAGCAGATGGCCGGAATCGGATTTGAGTTAAAGAAATTATTCCAGAAAAGTGGAATTGCATCGACTGCGAAAGCCTATGGATATGCCGGAATTATCTGTACAGGTCCGATGTTGCTTGGTATTGTATTGCTGGTTGGGATTACCTTTATCTGTGATCATACCGGCGCGACAAGGCATAACCGGGAGCTTTTAAACTGTATGATTACTTATACACTTCTCGCTTCGCTGACTGTGACAAGCTTCTTTTCTATGGTTGTAACGAGATATATTGCGGATATGTTGTATGAAGAACGACATGAAACAGTGCTCCCTTCCTTCTGGGGATCGACAACGATTCTGCTTGTTGTCGGTGGAATCATGTACGGAATCTTTCTTTTGTTTTCCGGAATCAATCTGATTGATCAGTTTTTGTGTCTGGAGTTTTTCGGAGAACTGATCGTCACATGGAATGCGATGAGTTATCTGACCGCGATAAAGGATTATAAAGGGATACTTCTATCGTTTGTGTCGGCAGTGACAGTGTCGCTTTTGATTGGAGTTCTACTGGTTTTGATCGGAATTCCACATGTAGAGGCAATGATGATTGCTGTAACGATCGGATATGGGATCATGCTTCTGTGGGACGTGACACTGCTATACCGTTATTTTCCACAGAGTGAGAGCAGTGCATTTTTCTTTCTGCGCTGGGTGGATCAATTCCTTCCGCTTGCTTTTATAGGCTTGTTTACGAATATCGGACTTTTTGCACATTTGGTTATTATGTGGTGTAGTCCGATCCATGTACATGTACAGGGGTTATTCTATGGTGCTCCGTATCACGATGTCCCTGCAATGATCGCATATCTGACGATTCTTATAACGACAGTTAATTTCGTTGTGTCGGTGGAAGTGAATTTCTATCCGAAATACAGGAATTACTACAGTCTGTTTAATGACAGAGGAGAAATTAAAGATATTTTACAGGCAGGAAACGAGATGAAAGAAGTTTTGAATATGGAGCTGAAGTATACGGCACTGAAGCAGCTTCTTACAACGGCATTGGCGCTTTCTGTAGGACAGCTTCTCCTGACCTATCTTCCGCTTGGATTTAATGATCTTATGGAAGGCTATTTCAGGACACTGTGTGTCGGTTATGGACTTTATGCGGTTGCTAATACAATGATGCTGATCCTGCTGTATTTTACAGATTATAAAGGAGCATTATATGCAACAGGAATGTTTGCGGCGTGTACGACAGGATTTACCTGTATATCTCTATTTTTCCCGCAAGTATACTATGGCTTTGGATTTTTACTTGGAAGTGCAGTATTCTTTCTGATCTGTACGCTGCGGCTTGGATATTTTATTAAAAAACTTCCGTATTATATTTTGAGTGTACAACCAATCGTGGCGGAAGATAAAACAGGATTTTTCACACGGTTAGGATGTTTTCTGGAAGAGAAAATAGAAAGGGGAGACGAGCTTGAAAAATTATAAATCAATTGCACTGGGATGTGCCCTTTTATTAGGAATGTCCTGTTGCCTGACGGGATGTACAGCTTTGGGGAAAACAGGGAATGCTTCAGAAACAAAGACAGAGCAACAAGAAACAATAGAAAAGGCCAAGACACAGGATATCAATGACGTTCATCTTCGAGATAAGGACAGCCTCTATGAAAATGATGACGAGACGAGTGTTGTGACAATGTATCTTACGGTTTCTCAAGGGAATTCTTCGGAGGGTACGAATCATACCTGGAAGGAAATCAACAGTTATTCGGCTTATGATTATGACAAAATGGGAGTAGACCGTTACCAGACAGCGGCGCTCCTCCAGGTTGGAGATGAGTCTGGTCCACAGAGTGGAGAGGTTGGTTACGGTGAAAGTGTGCCGAATGCGACGGTGCAGATCAGAGGGCAGACTTCAAGCAGTAATGCACAGAAAAATTATAAGATAGAACTGAAAAAGAATAAAGGAACCTGGCGAGGACAGCGTACGATCAACCTGAATAAACACCAGACAGAGGGAATGCGTTTCCGCAATAAGCTGTCTTATGATCTTTTGAAGGGAATCCCACAGTTGATGTCTCTCAGAACCCAGTTCGTACATTTGTATGTGCGAGATCTCACCGAAGGGAACAACACGGAATTTCAGGATTATGGACTGTATACGCAGGTGGAGCAGCTCAACAAGGCGGGAATGAAGAATCATGGAATGGATTCAAATGGGCAGTTGTATAAGATCAATTCATTTGAGTTTTACCGTTATGAAGATGTGATAAAAAAAGAAGACGATCCGACCTATGATCAGACAGCATTTGAAAAGCTTCTGGAGATCAAGGGAGATTCTGACCATACGAAATTGATCCAGATGCTTACGGATCTGAATGATAATTCAAAATCGATTGGTAATATCCTGGATCAATATTTTGACAGAGAAAATCTGACGTATTGGATGGCATATCAGATCCTGACCGGGAATGTAGATACGCAGAACCGTAATACATATTTATATAGTCCACAGAATTCAAATACCTGGTATTTGATTGCGTGGGACAATGATGGATCATTTATGAGAACGGAATATAGTATTCAAAATCGTTCCGATCAGGGAAGCTGGGAATGTGGAATCAGTAATTACTGGGGAAATGTTCTTTTTCAGAGATGTCTGCAGTCCGAGGAGTTTCGTGAGGAACTTGATGCGGCAATTCAGGATCTGAGATCCTATCTCAGCGTAGAGCGGATCAGCAGTATGATAGAGAAATATCGTACAGTGACGCAGAAGTATTTGTATCAGATGCCGGACCAGATGAATGCACCGCTGACCGAAGCTCAATATGATACAGTTGCATCGGCAATCCCTTCCGAGGTGGAACAAAATTATGAGCTCTATAAGGAGAGTCTGGAAAAACCAATGCCATTTTATATTGGAGTACCGGTGATCGAGGGGAATATCTTGAAGCTGAATTGGGATGCGTCCTATGATTTTGATGCGGAGACAATTAAGTATACGGTTGAAGTGGCGAAAGACTATCAGTTTAATGAGATTATATTCCGTCAGGACGGTCTTCTGATTCCGGAAGCGGAGACGACAGTTCCGTCAGACGGACAGTATTTCGTCCGTGTCCGTGCGACAAACGAATCTGGAAAGACGCAGGATGCATTTGATTATTATGTAACCGATGATGGGAAAAACTATGGTATGAAATGCTTCTACATTACAGGCGGACAAAATGTTGAGGAAGATATTTATGAAGAATGATTTATCAAAAGAACGCTTCCGTAATGAGTGGAAATATCTGATCAGTACCAGTGAGAAAGAATTGCTGGAGCTGAGGATGAAGCATTTGTTGAAAAAAGATCCAAATGCAAAGGGAAATGGTTATATGATCCGCAGTCTCTATTTTGAAGATTATTTCAACAACGCTTATGCGGAAAAGGAATCTGGTGTCCTGATGCGAAAAAAATACCGAATCCGTATTTATGATTGTAGTGACCGTTCGATTAAGTTGGAGCGGAAGAAGAAATTCGGAAGTTATATTTATAAAGAAAGCGCTCCGCTGACAAAAGAAGAATTCTACAGGATTCTTGACGGGGATTATCAATTTTTATTAAAGAGTCCCTATCCATTGTGTAGAGAATTTTATGTGGAATGTGTCAGCAATCTCATGCGTCCACGTACGATCGTTGACTATGACCGTGTACCGTGGATCATGGATGAGGGGACAGTCAGGATCACATTTGACAGTGATGTGCGTGCGGCGGTCGGAAGTTATGACATCTTTGATCCGTCTCTTCCGACACTGTCTGTGCTGGAACCGGGGAAGCTGGTCATGGAAGTGAAATTCACAGAGATGCTTCCACAGATCGTGCGTGATCTGCTTCCGCCAAATGCACAGGAATTCACAGCAGTATCGAAATATATACTCTGTTATGAAAAGTCACAGTACTTACATGGGTTTGAATATTGGAATGAAACACAGGAGAGAAAACGATTATGAGTGTACAAGATATGATTAAGAAGTCGGTGCTGGAATCCGGCGTGTTTGACAGCTTTAATGCATCGAAGATGGCAATTTCGCTGATCGTGGCGTTGCTTCTCGGAGCAGTGATCTATATGGTTTACAGCAAGTTTTATGTAGGGGTGATCTTCTCTCGGAGCTTTGCGGTTACGTTGGTCGGCATGACACTTCTCACTTGCATGGTTACTCTGGCGATCAGTACGAATATCGTGATTTCCCTTGGTATGGTCGGAGCGTTGTCTATCGTTCGTTTCCGTACAGCGGTGAAAGATCCGATGGATCTGCTCTATCTTTTCTGGGCGATCACTACAGGAATCACAACCGGAGCAGGAATGTATGTGCTGGCTCTGATTGCGGCAGTTGTGATGATCGCGATGATCTTTCTGTTCTATCATAAGCAGCAGAAGGGCAGGATCTATATCGCAGTGATTCATTATCAGGGAGATGAGGCAGGTGATGAAATTATCCGCAGCTTTGGAAAAATGAAATATTTCATAAAGTCAAAGACGATGCGTGGAGAGAAGACAGAGATGGCGGTTGAAGTGTTCTGCCGCCAGAATGAGCTTAATTTCACAGAGAAGATCCGGAAGATCACGAATGTAGAAGATATTACATTGATCCAGTATAATGGAGAGTATCACGGATAAAATGAATTTTGTTGGAAACTTATTGCAGTAAAAGCCATTATTTATCTGATTTATGCAACAAATTGCAGGAGACGGTTATTTTATTGACCGTCTCTTTTTTGTGTGATATAACCTAATCATAGCAAACAACAAACGTTTGCATAGAAAGAAATGAACAATGCGCGTTGTTAGGAAACATTAAAAATCATGTTATCTCATACAAGAAAAAGGAGACAATAAAAATGGCAAAAGTAAAAACATTCAAGACAATTTTCC
>NZ_JAJCNG010000017.1:0-72645 GCF_020561005.1 Mediterraneibacter sp. 210702-DFI.3.120
GGCTGCACATCTTCTTCTGGCTGCACTTTTTCTGCCGGCTGCACATCTTCTTCTGACTGCACTTTTTCTGTCGGCTGCTGTACCTCTGCTGTATCTTCTGTTATGTTATCTATTGTCTCTTCCTTTACCTGTGATACAGGTTCCATCTTCTGTACCGGCTGCTTCGCCCCGCAATTCGGGCAAAACTTACAACTATCCGGTATCTCCTGATAACAGTTCATACATCTCATCATCTCTACCTCGCTTTCATAAGTCACAATTCTCACTTTCCCAGAGCACTGACCAATTTGCTCACTTGTTCGTTTTGCGACTTTATTTCTTATATCATAACATTAATATCACCAAAAAACTTGTATCTTCATTAAAAATTAACACTTTTCTTTTCCCAAACGGATTTCTTCCATCTGTTTTGCAGTTTCCTCATCAAGATAATCCAGAAGATAATTTTTCAGATTTACCTGCCTGCCCAGATGCTCTCCTCTGAGTTCTTTTAATGCCAACTCAACCTCTTCTTTCAGACCTGGCGCAGACATTCTGTGAGCCCCCTGCCCCATGATGATCACCTGCTCAAGTCCATCTGATGTGGCTACTGTTACATCTGCATTCTTCGCAATCCTGCGGACTGTCTTCTCAATATATTGATCTGCTGTTTCTGCTTCTTTCGTATAGACGATATAAATGTTATGATATTTCATCACTTCACCCGGATTCCCCTCTACTTTATAAGCATCATACACAAGGATCAGGGTACATTTGCGGAATCCCTGATAGTTACTTAGAATATCTGCAAGCTTTCCTCTTGCTGCACCAATATCTCTTTCTGAAAGTTCTTTCAGTTCTTCCCATGAAAAAATTATATTATAACCATCTACCAAAAGGTATTCTTCTGTTCCGGCTTTCGCTCTCCGGCGCGCTTCCCACTTCGGATCCTGATAAGCGCTTCCCGGCTCTATTGTCTTTTCCTTTGCCCGGACAGTTACAGGACCTGTAGAACGATTCTTCTTCGGATCCGGTGTACGGACATAGATCGCATCCAACTCTTCCTGTGTCAGTTCAATACTGGAGTGCCTGCGTTTTGGAAGTGTCACCTCCATTACATCCATTTCATCATCATTTCCTGATTCCAATGTATGTTCCATATGCATATATTCTTCAACTTCATCCCAATCTACAACAAATCCTGCTCCATGTGCACAGAATACAGAACCTGTCGGATTCGCCAGATCTGCCTCCGAATCATAGGTTGACGCTGCCAGAACTTCTTCCTGATTATGACAAATATCATAACCTTTCAACGAAACTGCCATTCTTCCACGTCCACCTGTATAGGCTGTGAATTCTTTCTGATATCCACGCATCAGGGACACCGGTGCACTTCCTGTCAGCACGGTTGTCTCTTCTTCTATCATCGGTGTTCCGAATTTGCCGGACATATTTTGGATATCCGTCATAGCTCGTCCTACATTTTCTGATGGAAGTTCCATTCGGAATTCATAATATGGCTCCAGAAGAATACTGTCTGCTTTCTTTAATCCCTGACGCACTGCACGATAAGTTGCCTGACGAAAATCTCCGCCTTCCGTATGTTTCTGATGTGCACGTCCGGAAGTCAGCGTAATCTTCATATCCGTGATTGGTGAACCTGTCAGCACACCTTTGTGTTCCTTCTCTTCCAGATGTGTCAGAACAAGCCGCTGCCAGTTTCTGTCCAGAATATCTTCACTGCACTCTGCTGCAAACTGCATTCCGGATCCACGTTCTCCCGGTTCTATGCGCAGATGCACTTCTGCATAATGACGTAATGGTTCAAAGTGTCCCACACCTTCTACCGGTGCTGTGATTGTCTCTTTGTAAACAATACTCCCTTCACCGAATTCTACCAGCACACCAAAACGTTCCTTTATCATCCGCTGTAAAATCTCAATCTGCACATCTCCCATCAGCTGTACATGAATCTCAGAAGTCTGTTCTTCCCATACAATATGAAGTTCTGGTTCTTCTTCCTCTAAAATCTTTAGGTTCAAAAGCATCTTATGTACATCACAGTCATCCGGAAGAAGGATCTGGTATGTCAACACCGGCTCTAATACCGGTAAATCTGACTCTTCTTCTGCTCCGATTCCCTGCCCGGGTCTTGTATTTTCCAATCCTGTCACTGCACATACTCTTCCGGCTTCTACTTCCTGGACAGCCTCAAATTTCTCACCGGAGTAGATCCGGATCTGATTGATCTTTTCATTCAGTCCTTCCACTACATCTTTTACTTTCAGTCTTCCACCTGTCACTTTCAGATAGGTCAGACGGTTTCCCTGATTATCCCTTGCAATCTTATAAACCTTTGCCCCAAACTCTGCCGGATAAGTCTTATCTTTTATATACAGATCAAGTCCATCCAAAAGTTCTTCCACACCTTGAGAATGTAGTGCCGAACCAAAATAACATGGAAACACCTGACGGTCTGCAACTGCTTTTTGTACTTTATCCAGAGAGATTCTTCCCTCTTCCAGATATTCTTCCATCATATCATCTTCACAGACAGCCAGCTCTTCCAGCACCTCTTCCACTGCGCTCTCTTTCGTATGTAAATATACTTTTCCACCCGGACAGTCGGATTCTGTCATGATATCCACAAATGGAACGACATTTTCCCCAAAACGCTTGCGGAGTTCTTTCAGAAGTTTTTCACCATCCGTTCCTTCCTGATCCATTTTATTCACAAAAAGAAAGGTCGGAATGTGATATCTTTTTAATAACTTCCATAATGTCTGTGTATGTCCCTGCACACCATCTGCTCCACTGACAACAAGCACCGCGCAATCCAGAACCTGCAGAACGCGTTCCATCTCCGCAGAAAAGTCCACATGTCCCGGTGTATCAAGAAGTGTGATCGTGCGATCCTTCCACCGGAATACTGCCTGCTTGGAAAAAATAGTGATCCCACGTTCTCTTTCCATCTGATCTGTATCTAGAAACGCATCTTTATGATCCACTCTGCCAAGCTTCCTGATTGCTCCGGCATGATAGAGCATGCTTTCTGACAATGTCGTCTTTCCGGCATCCACATGCGCTACAATACCTATATTTATATATCTGTCCGGCTTATTTTCTGAGTTATTCCCCATAAAATCTGCCCCTTTCATTGTTTTTTCGGTGTTCGGCGTGTCAATAAGTATAAATTGCTTATTTGTGCGAGCACAAACGCAATTTATACTTTTGACACTTACATCATATCATAAGAAAGAAAAGGAGTCGACTGCTCTTCTTTACAGCCAACTCCTGCTTTTCTTTCTCTGTTATCTTCTAATTATTCACTGAATGATGCACGACCAGACTATCCCTGTCAATTGCCTTGAAAGAATACCCCAGATTCTTATAATATTCCATCACTGTCGGAAGTGCCTGAATGGTAGACTCCTTCGCCTCTGTGTCATGGAACAGGAGCATCACTTTGGTATACTCATCCGTCTCTGACTGTGCGATGATCTGATCTGCCGTAACCGTTCCTCCGTCTCCACTGCTCACATTCCAGTCATAATACTGGTATCCCTTATCCAGCACCTGCTGTGTCAGCTGTGTCATAATTCCTGCCGAATATTTTTTTGAAATAGAATTCGATGCGCCTCCTGGAAAACGGATAAAGCATGGAACAAATCCAAGCTGTTCCTTTGCCACCTCTCCTATTTTCTCAAGATCATCAAAATAAGCATCCACAGATGCATAGACCTGATCATATTCATGCGTATAGCTGTGAAGTCCAACTGTATGTCCCTCATCATAAACCTTCTTGATCATAGGAAAATAATCCGGCTGCTGGGCAGTAATGAAAAAGGTAGCTTTCGCATCATACTGATCCAGAATATCAAGCACACGCTGCGTATTTGCAGACGGACCATCATCAAATGTCAGATAAACGACTTTCTCATCATCCTGCGGATCCATGGTTCCAACTGCAACTCCCGGCTGAAGAGACATGGACTTATCTCTTTCTGCCTTTGCTGCCTCTTCTGCTTTTTTCGCCTCTTCTTCGGCTTTTTTCTTCTCTTGTGCTTCTTTCTCTTTCTGTATTTCTACCTGACGTAAAGCTGCTGCTTCCCGCGCATTTGCCACCATACATACACCTGTTCCGACAATCGCAAAAAACACAAGACCTACCAGTATGTTGAAATAAATATTGTTCTCCTGACGCATTCTTTTATAACTATGCCAGACACTCACCAGTACATCTTTTATCTTTATCAACATTTCCTTTATCTTTTGCTGCATTCTCTCTCCCAATCCCTCTGCGTTACTGTAAACAACGCTCTTTTTCTTACGGATATTACTGACATCACTATTTCCAGCATCTTTCGCATACAATATCCGTATAATTATATATATTATAAACCATACTTCTTAAATATGTAGTAATGATTCATTAAGAATTATTCGAAAAATGTTACATTTCTGTTACTCACTATCCTGCACTACTTTTCACACTACATGAGACCAGCAATGCATCCCCATCCATCCGTATTTGACCATTTTCTTTACAGGTGTTAAAATAACTTTACAGATAAGCAATCACCGCATTCGTATGATCTGCCACAGAACACAGAAAGGAGAATATCCGCAATGGAAGATAAGCGTATCACCAAAACAAAACGTGCTTTAAAGTCTGCTCTTTTGGAGCTTTTAACCACACAGGCTTTTGATGTAATTTCAATCACGGAATTATGTAAGATTGCCAATGTCAGCCGGATCACTTTCTACACACATTATAAAGATAAATTTGCTCTCCTTGACGACATTTTCAATGATATGCTGATTATTGGAAAAGAAGGATACCATCGCAGACAAGAGGAAAACAATCCTGAAAACAATCTCACACAGGGATATCTGAACGTTTTGGACAGTATTTTGTCTCTTTACTATGAACGTTATGATTTTTTCCGGCATGTCGTACCGGAGACAAATCCTTACCTGGCTTTTCGATTTTATCGGATCCTTTTAGACACGGTAGAATCTCATACAGATAAGCTGAAAGCTTCTTATTCTTTAAAATATTCTGCAAGACAGATTGCCGGATTCATCTGCTTTGGTCTGTTCGGATTTATCAGTGAGTCTTATACATCAAAAGTACCGTTAGAACAGGTTCAGGCCGGAGCAAGACAACTTTTAACAGATCTTCTGCAATCCAAAATTCTTGTATAATGTTTTGCATTTGTAACTGTTCAGAGCCAAGCAAAATTTCAAAAAAAGATGTAAAATGCATGCATTTTTAGATTTAAACATGAAAAAGAACATGCCCCACAGTTTCAAGACTTCTTAAACAGAAGCTTTTATTCTCTGGTCATGTTCTTTTTTATTTTTAATAGTTACGCCTCTTTTTCTTTGTAATGATGCGCCTCTTCAAGCATCATATCTTTCACTTTCATCAGTCGGATCTGTGTACTACGCTCATTCTCATCCAGTTTCATCGTAATGTATTTGATACTTTCCTCTGTCTCTGGAATGATAACATGCTCCAGTGCATTTACACGACGTCTTGTCTTCTCAATCTCTGCCGCCATCAGCTGACATGCTTTTTCACATTCTGCAAGTCGGATCATATCTGGGAGGATATCTGATAAAGACTTCACTGCTCCATCAAGATCACTGGAAGTAAATGCAAATCCATAAGAATAGATATCATTTTCATCCGCTGTTCTTGTTTTGGATGTGAAGGTCGGAATCTCAACGCTCATAACATTCTTCTCATCAACTATAAGTCCAACTTCCTGCTTCGGAGCCATCAATGCAGTATTCAGTGCTGCCTCTGACATTCCGGCCCGGGCAATAACAAAATTACGGTTCGCAGAGAGAATTCCTTCTTCTACACGAAGTCTCACTTCCATATTTTCTCGGACAAGATCCAGATACTGGCGCATCAGCTCATCACGCTTATCTTTCAAAAGCTTGTGACCACGAATGGCTGTAATCCGCTTTTTCTTCAAACGGGTTAGTTCCATACGGGTTGGATTCACTTGTTTCGCAGCCAATACCGCCACCTCCTCTTTCTATCTTCGATTATTCTGTCTGTTCTTACTCTTTGTCGTAATATTCATCCAGATATTTATCGTCAATTCGTTTGAGTTCGGTACGCGGCAGCATGCGAAGCAGCTTCCATCCGATATTCAATGTTTCCTCAATGCTTCGGTCTGTCTGATATCCCTGAGATACATATTCTTTCTCAAATGCATCTGCGAAACGTGCATATTTCAGATCAATTTCTGTCAGTGCGGCCTCTCCCAGGATAACCATCAGCTCTTTTGCATCTTTACCACGCGCATAAGCAGCAAACAACTGATTCATTGTATTGGAATGATCTGCTCTTGTCTTACCTGCTCCGATTCCTTTATCTTTCAGACGGGACAGAGATGGAAGAACATCAATTGGAGGTGTTACTCCTTTTCTGTAAAGCTCACGACTTAAGATGATCTGTCCTTCCGTGATATATCCTGTCAGGTCAGGGATTGGATGAGTCTTGTCATCCTCAGGCATTGTCAGGATCGGGATCATTGTGATACTTCCCTTCTTGCCATTCTGACGCCCTGCTCTTTCATACAGTGTTGCAAGGTCTGTATACAGATATCCCGGATATCCACGACGTCCAGGAACTTCCTTTCTGGCTGCGGATACCTCACGCAATGCATCTGCGTAGTTTGTGATATCTGTCAGAATAACAAGGACATGCATATCCTTTTCAAATGCAAGATACTCCGCTGCTGTCAGCGCCATACGTGGTGTTGCGATACGCTCGATTGCCGGGTCATTCGCAAGGTTTACAAACAATACTGTTCTGTCGAGTGCTCCTGTCTCACGGAAGCTTTCGATAAAGAAGTTAGACTCCTCGAAAGTAATACCCATAGCAGCAAATACAACCGCAAAGTTTTCATTTGTTCCAAGTACCTTTGCCTGACGGGCAATCTGTGCTGCCAACTGTGCATGCGGCAGACCAGATGCTGAGAAGATTGGAAGCTTCTGTCCACGAACCAGTGTATTCAATCCATCAATTGCAGATACTCCTGTCTGGATAAACTCCTCCGGGTAGCATCTGGCCGCCGGATTCATCGGAAGACCATTGATATCCATTCTGGCATCCGGAAGGATCTGCGGACCCTCATCAATCGGATTACCAAGTCCATCAAAGACACGTCCAAGCATATCTTCTGATACGCCAAGTTCCATGCTTCGTCCAAGAAATCGGACTTTGCTGTTGGAGAGGTTAATACCTGTTGAACTTTCAAACAGCTGCACAAGGACATCGCTTCCGTTCACTTCCAGAACTTTACATCTTCTAGTCTCTCCGCTCGCCAGCTCGATTTCTCCAAGCTCATCATATGTTACGCCTTCTACTCCATGCACCAGCATCAGAGGTCCGGCCACTTCCTGAATGGTTCTATATTCTTTTGGCATTTAACCTTCCTCCTTTACAAATGCTGCTGCGATTTGAGCGCTTAATGTCTCATCAACCTGTTTAAATTCTTCGTCAAGCTTATCTTCTGTCACATATTTAAAACGTCCGATCTGCTCTCTGACCGGCATTGAGATCAGCTTCTGAAGTGATGCACCATCTTTTAATGCATCGGTTGCTCTGTCAAAGAATTCGTTAACGAGAACCATCATCATGTGCTGTTTCTTCAATGACGTATACGTATCTACTTCATGGAAAGAGTTCTGATGCAGGAAGTCCTCACGAATCGATCTTGCAGCTTCCATCTTCAGACGGTCGGACGGTGAAAGTGCGTCCATACCTACCATCTTAACGATCTCTTCCAGTTCTGCTTCTTCCTGAAGCAGTGTCATCATCTTCTGACGGCCTTCCATCCAGTCTTCGGCAACCTGTCCGTTAAACCATTTTTCCATATCATCCAGATACAGGGAGTAACTCTTCAACCAGTTGATTGCCGGGAAATGTCTCTTGTATGCCAGGGAAGCATCCAGTCCCCAGAACACTTTGACGATACGAAGTGTAGCCTGAGATACCGGCTCAGATGTATCACCACCCGGAGGAGATACTGCTCCGATAACGGAAAGTGCTCCTTCTCTTCCTTCTTTTCCAAGAGAAACTACATGTCCGGCACGCTCATAAAACTGAGCCAGACGACTTCCAAGATAAGCCGGATATCCTTCTTCACCAGGCATCTCTTCCAGACGTCCTGACATCTCACGAAGTGCCTCAGCCCAACGGGATGTTGAATCTGCCATAAGTGCTACAGAATATCCCATATCACGGAAATACTCTGCTATTGTAATTCCTGTGTAAATGGATGCCTCACGAGCTGCAACCGGCATATCCGATGTATTTGCGATCAGAACAGTTCTCTGCATCAAAGGCTGTCCTGTCTTCGGGTCCTTCAGTTCAGGGAACTCGTTCAGAACGTCTGTCATCTCATTTCCACGCTCTCCACATCCGATGTAGACAACAATATCTGCCTCAGCCCATTTTGCAAGCTGATGCTGGATTACTGTCTTTCCACTTCCGAAAGGTCCCGGAACGGCCGCAACACCGCCCTTGGCGATTGGGAAGAATGTATCGATAACACGCTGTCCTGTTACAAGTGGCATCTCCGGTGGAAGTTTCTTCTTATACGGACGACCGCGACGAACCGGCCACTTCTGCATCATAGTTAATTCTTTTTCGCCTTTTTCTGTTTCAACAACTGCTACAATATCTTCTACTGTAAATGTTCCTTCTTTGATTTCCTTGATTGTTCCTTTAATTCCGTAAGGAACCATGATCTTCTGCTGTACAAGAACTGTTTCCTGAACTGTACCGATCACATCTCCTGTCTCTACTTCATCTCCAACCTTTACAGTAGGAACAAACTCCCATTTCAGATTTCTCTTAAGAGACGGAACTTCAACTCCTCTTTTCAGGTTGTTTCCGGAAATCTTCATAATATCATCCAGTGGTCTCTGGATTCCGTCATAAATACTTGCGATCAGACCAGGTCCTAATTCTACAGACATTGGAACATCCATAGATTCAACCGGTTCTCCAGGTCCGAGACCTGATGTCTCTTCATATACCTGGATGGATGCCTCGTCACCGTGCATCTCAATGATTTCTCCGATCAGACGCTGTTCCGATACACGGACAACGTCAAACATATTCGCATCACGCATTCCCTCTGCGATAACAAGAGGTCCTGCGACTTTTTTAATCACTCCTGTGCTCATTCGCTTACTCCTCCAAACAGAATATCTGATCCGACGGCCTGCTCAACTGTCTTCTTCACGCCTTCAACTCCGGCTCCTGTATTCCCCGACACACCCGGGATCTGAATAATCGCCGGAAATGTCTGCTCACCGTACTTGTTGATTTCTGACGAAATCTGTGCAGCCACAGCCTCTGTAATATAGATAATGCCGTAATTTCCTTCTGCAAGCTGGCGAAGCTTTGTCTTCGCCTCATCCCGGTCCTTCACAGGGCAGATGCTAAGACCGAGGGTGGCAAATCCATAGATACTGTCATAATCGCCCATTACTGCAATCTTATACATACATCTCCCTTATCCTTTCCCGGATTGCTTCATCCGGAAATTCATTCTGCTTTCCGGTCAGTATAATCCGTACTGTCTTGATCTCATTTTGTCTGGCTAACAGATACGCCAGAAGCGGTCCAACGGAAAATGATTCATATTTCTGTGACCTCATAGAATCTGTCATTTTATTATCACACCAGCGTTCAAATGCAGACGGTGATATACGCAGTGCATCGGCACCTTCACGATAAGATGTTCCTTCCAGATACTGTGCGATCTCCTCCGCACCGGCCAATGCTGCCTGTGTCAGCTGATCCACATTGATCTCGGAACAATTTACCATTGCTTTCTTCATAAATTCTGCATTTTTTCCTGTCTTCTGAGATCTTACTGCAATCTTAATATCAGCGATTGCAACTGCTGTCTGTGCATACTCTTCAATGATCTTCTCACCTGATTTTTTCCCTGCTTCCAGCATAGCTTCCAGTGTTGCGTGATCAATAATAAGATCGCACAGCTGTCCGTCTCTTGTGTGAAGCAGAGTGTCAAATGCTTCTCTTGCTGTTGCTGGCATATTACCCGGCAGCTTATCAAATTCTTTGTTCTGGACAAGTGCAAACATCTCTTCTCCAGGAATCTCACAGTCATCGTAAAAAATGTTTTTATTCTCTACTTCCGTACACACTTCTTTGATCGCTGCTTTCAGATTATGATAAAGTTTTGGAAGTGACAGAACATCGAATACATGCATATCCGGTGCCACCTCACGGATTGTCTGCCACATCTTCTCTTCTTCCTTATTCAGAACTTCATCTGCATCCAACGTTCCTGCTGTCAGATCTCCCCAGCCCTTTTCAACCAGAAGCTGTAGAGCCTGTTCTGCACTCTTGCACGCAAGAAGCTGTTCGATCACTGCATTCGTTAAAAGAGAGACTTCCAGTGCACGGATTCTGGCAACCGCATAGGTATATTTTGTCTTACTCAAGATTATCCCTCCTTGCGGCTACACTGCTGTAAACAGCTGCCGGTTCACTTTATCTGATAACTCTTCTCTTCTTGCATCAAACAACGCTTTGATCGTACAATTTTCTTCGATGCCGCCATAGGTCAGGATAAATCCCCCATCCATTCCGTCCGGCACTGTCTCTGTAAGTTCCAGGCTTCCGCCTTTCTTCTTCGCTGTTTCATATACTTTTTCCATATACCCTTGAGGCATACGTTTTCTGTCTTTCTCTGTAAAGCAGATGGTTCCTTCTTCCGGAAGTACATACTTCTCAAGAACCTTTTCAAGCATTGCAAAATAAGCTGCATCATCAAGCTCTCCGACTGCTTTGTAAGCATCTTCAAGAACTTCACTGATCACTTCCTGTTTCGCCTCAAGTACTGCCTTGCGCTTTCTCATATCTGATGAAGAGGCCAGGCGTTTCACAGAATCTTCTGCTCTGGCTTCTGCCTGTGCGACAATCTTCCGTGCATCTTTCTCTGCCTGTGCTTTTGCTTCCCCAATTATAGAATCCGCCTGTGCGTGTGCCTGTGCGAGTATCTCTTTTGCATTGTCCTGCGCCTCTGCGATTATCTGCGCTTTCATTTTGTCAAGTCCACTCATCTCCACGCTCTCCTTTTTATTTATTTCTTACAGCTGGATACCACTTACTGCGAGGAAGGAAATCAGAAGAGCCAGGATCGCATATGTCTCAACCATTGCCGGGAACAGCATTGCTTTACCAAACTGCTCTGGCTTCTTTGCTACGATTCCGATAGAAGCCGCTGCTGTCTTGCCCTGTGCAATACCTGAAATCAATCCAACAATACCGATTGGGAGACAAGCTGCAAGGATCATAAGTCCTGACTGAACGCTAACTTCTACTCCACCACCGCCGAGAATACCAATTTTAGAAAGTGTAATAAATCCAACAAGCAGTCCATACAGTCCCTGTGTACCTGGGAGCAGCTGCATAATAAGTACTTTAGCGAATTTGCTCGGGTCTTCTGTTACAACACCTGATGCTGCCTGTCCTGCGATACCTACACCTAACGCAGATCCTGCACCTGCGAATAATACTGCGATTGCTGCGCCTAATAATCCATATACAACTCCAAGTTCACCTGCTATATTCATAATGTTGTTTCCTCCTTAACATCAACATATTTCGTATTTTCTTTAAAAGGCTCGAATGCTTTTCCGCCGCCTTCATAAAATTTTCCGAAGAATTCCACAAACTGTAAACGGTTTGTGTGTACATAAGCTCCCAGCAGATTGATCGCCAGGTTCAATACGTGTCCCACAATGAAGATCACAATGAAAAGAATCACACCGATCACATTGTTTGGAAGCATCGCTCCCATCTGATTGATAACGGATGCGATAACTCCTGTTGCAAGTCCAAGTGCAAGAAGTCTTGAATAGGACAATGCGTCACTGAGCCATCCTGTCACGTTATACAAATCATACGCTCCAAGCGCAAGCCGAAGCGCCGGATTCTTGTTTGCTCTTCCTGACATCAGCACAATACCGATTGCTCCACCCGCAGCCATCACTTTTGCAGCAGTGTTCAAAGCTGCCGGGAACACGATCGTAGTCTGTGCGATCGATGCGAAAATGTCACTTGGAAGCAGCATCAGGATCAACCCAATCAGCATCACAAACCAAAGTACAACGTCACAGATAAAATCTACAACCTTACCATCTTTTAAACACAGATAACCTTTAATTCCAAGTCCTACGAACAAATGAATTGTTCCAAATAACAAAGAATAAACCAGAAGTTTCATTGGATCATTCAATGGAACAAACCAAAGTGCCGGAACTGTTACCGTATGTCCGAAGAATTTTTCTGAAACAATGTCTACGATATTTCCAAAATATCCTCCAAATAGAACGCCCCATACAAGTGTAGATACTCCACAGTAGAAGAACAGTTTCAAAGATTTTGCCATGCTCTGTGACATTCTTGGATATTTCTTCACAAGAATCGCACACACAATTGCAACAACTGCTCCATACGCTGCATCTGACAACATCATTCCGAAGAAAAATACGTAGAAGAATGACATGATCGTTGTCGGATCGATTTCTCCGGCATGCGGTAATCCGTAAGATTCTACAATACCTTCCATGTTTGTAGAGAATGGGTTATTCTTTAAAATAACCGGTGCTTCTTCACCTTCTTCAATGTCTTCAATATCTACCATACAGTTATATTTCTCTGTCAAAGATTTCTCTACCGGACCTGACTCACATGCCGGTATATATCCACTTATCACAAATGTACGCTTTGACTGAAGAAGATCTCCGAGAACTGCATACTTATCTGCTCGGACTCTGTAATAATCTGCTACGGCCTGAAGTTCTTTTCTTTTGGAAGCCAGGCTCTTAAGTTCTGCCTCGCACTGCGTCATCCGCTCTCTTGACGCTGCTATCTCTGTTTCCAGTACTTCCTTCTGCTCTTTTGGTGTCTTGCTCCATTTCTGGGACGGTCTTGCAAATCCTGCACTCCGAAGTGCTTCTTCCACTGTCTGGAGTTGTTCTTTCAAACAGATGACTGCAATGCAGATCATATTAGATTCTGCTGAAACTAAATGTACATCGACCCCTGTTTTCTCCATCACTTCCGGAGTCTTCTCAAGTAGAATGGAATAAATGTTCTCAAGAGTAAGTTCTCCCGGCATTGTTCCCAGGATCAAAGCAGTCCTTTTTGTCTTCCCTTCCTGAAGCGGAACATCTAATGCCATCCACGGCATCAGACTTTCAATCTGATTCTCAATCTTTGCTATGCCTGCTCTAAGCTCAGCATACTCGCGATCAAGATCATAAATTCCGCGGGCTGTCTTGATCAGTTCTGGTCCAGATATCTGAACCTTTTCTTCCAACTCGCGATCGATCAGTTCTTTTCCTTCCAGCGAAGAAAGTAATGACTTTTTCTCCGGAGCGTAAGCATCCAGAATCCCCAGTGCCTGATCTGCTGCCGTTGCCGCTTTTTCAAATTTCATCCGCTGTCCGGTTGTGTCCATCTTTTGGAAGAATGCATCCTCTTCTTTTTCCCTGTCAACTTCAAGAACTCCAAGATGCTGTAACTGTTCCAGGATTGCTTTTCGATCTTTCTTCAGGGCACAGATGCTGATTTTCTGCATCTTAAGTACCGCCATAATCTTATCCCTCCTTTTTTGTTACGACCACATGGATCAGATTAATTCAGAAAGAACTAGCTGCACTGCTGCATCCTTTTTCTCTCTTGCAGAAACCTTCAGCTCTTCGATCACATCTTTGAGCTTCTCTGCTTCTTTATCTTCCTGATTTTTCGCCTCTTCTCTGGCTTTCTCATCCAGTCCACCGGCAGTTCTTTTCGCCTCTTCTACAACTTCTTCATGAATCTGCTTTGCCTGAAGAGATGCATCTTTCAGAATCTGTTCTTTTTGTTCCTGCGCTTTTACAAGAATCTCTTCTGCCTGCTGTTCTGCTTCTTTAATTGACCGGATTGTCTCATCCACCATAGTATCTACACCACCTTTCCTGTCTCCCCCTTTTTATTGTTCTTATGTGATTTTGAACAATAAGATCTCTTCGCTGTATGTTGTTACTGCACATTAATATCTAAGGATTACGCTGTTCGCAGCACGTATCAATATATTATTACCATACTTTTCTTTCCTATTCTCTTTCTGTTTGTAACTTTCGCACAACGATGTTATTTTAAACATAGCATATTTTGTCGTAATAATCAAACTTTTTATTAGATTTTTATGAAAATTTTTTAGATTACTAAATATTTCATCTATTTTTTGTAGTTTATTAAACGTTTTTTGTGTATTTGTATAAATATCTGATTATTTACCATTCAAAAAAGGAACAAAATCAAACCTTTTTACAAATGATTTGACCCTGTTCCTTTTTCACTTTATTTCCAATGAAGTTCATGCAGTTCTCCACTTAAATTCATTCCTGCAAATCCATTCTGTCGCAGTGCTTCATACAACACAATTGCCACCGAATTACCAAGATTCAATGAGCGGATATCTCCGTTCATCGGGATTCTCATACAGTCTTCCTCATGCTCTACAAGAATCTCTTCCGGGATTCCCGCGCTCTCTTTTCCAAACATAATATAGCAATCCGGCTCATATTCTACTTCTGTGTAGACTTTATGCGCTTTTGTCGTTGCCATATAGATTTTAGCTCCCGGATTCTTTTCAAGAAAATCCTGATAATCAATATAAGTTGTCACATCAAGATCTTTCCAGTAATCCATGCCTGCGCGCTTTAATGATTTCTCATTCAGCTTAAATCCCAATGGCTCGATCAAATGAAGCCTTGTCCCTGTTGCTACACAGGTTCTTCCGATATTCCCTGTATTTGCCGGAATTTCCGGCTCATAAAGTACAATGTTTAACATAATTATCGCCTCTTCTATCTTCTTATTCTTCTGATTCTTTTCGTTCTTTCCACCAACGGCTCAGTTCATCCGGTGCCGGACGATCCAGATAACGGGTTTCTTCTCCATTTACAAGTGTTCTTGCATTCTGTTCTTTTACAAATCCGATCCTTACTGCCGGAACACCTGCATTCTTCAAGATTTCCAATGTCTCTTCTCCATGCTCTGTCAGCACAAGATAACTTCCGGCCGATGTAAGAAGATATGGATTCAGCTGAAAGAATTCACAGATTTCCACCGTTTCCTGCTTAAGTGCAAGTTTTGAAAAATTAATCTCAAACCCTATCTTTTCTGCCTCTGCAAGTTCCCATAATCCGCAGAGTACACCTCCATCCCCACACTGTCTGCTCTTCGCTTCTTCCGGAAGCTTTAAAATCTGTTTCGGAAGTATCAGTGATTCCTTGCAACGCTTTGTTTTTTCTATAAAAGATGGTGTAAATCTTGTACGAAGATCTGCCTCTGCCTCTTCAACCAATCGCAACGTTCCTTCTAATCCCGTATAACCGCAAAGAATGATTTCCGTTCCCGAAACCCATTTTTTCATCTGCTGTTTTGAGTTTTCTTTCACGCCGACAGCAGTAATCTGAATCACTGTCTGCAAAACATACTCTGCACTTTCAGCCTGTACACAGGTAATGGAAAGTCCTGTCTCCTCACAAATCTCTGTCAGGATTCTCATAATATCTTTTAATTCCTGCTCGTCAGAACTTTCAGGAAACAAAATCTGTACTGAAACCGCTGTTGGTCTGACTCTCTTTGCCGCAAGATCTCCTGCTGATTTAATTACTGCATATTTCACCTGTGCCGGTGCTTTTCCGCTTACTGAAGTGCTGCTCCAGACAAAATCCTTTTCGTCAGATATCAGTTCGGAACTACTTTCTTCCCACGCAGTTTTTCCTGTTGAATTCCTGTTTACTTTTTGGATCTGTTTCTTTACAGAACGATTCCAGATCGTCTGCGTTACTCTCCCTGTCCGCATCACACTCTCCTTAGACCAGATATGGAATCACCATCGTTGCAACCATTGCAACAATAACCACCAAAATAATAATTGACACCAAACGTCTTACTTTTTTATCATAAAAATTCATCTTTTTTCTCCATTTCCATTAACAAAACCATATGCAAATATCTTTCTAATATCTGCAACGCTATACTAGTCCTCTATTATATAAATCGCCGCATCCTGATTCAGCTTATTTCTATGTCTGTAATCAAAAAGATGCAACTTTCCATTCAATCGCTCCAGATGAGTCATCTTTCGCAGTTGGCGGCTGTCGTATCCTTCATAATCCTTCAGATACTTGTGCTCTTCTGCCTCTTTCTTATAAAATTCAGACGCTACATCTTTTTCTACTTTGCTCTCTCCAAGAAATGCCGGACGATTCTTCACATTATCTCTCAGGTAAAGATCTAAAGTCATGCTTTCAAGCACCTTCTCTTTAAAATCCTCTTCTTTCTTCTGCATTTTCTCCGAACATGTGAATTCTGCTAATTCTGATTCTACAAAGTCCCACAATATCTCATAGCGAGTAAGTCTTGAATGATTCAACCCAAACAAGCCTTTCTTCTCATAATAATTGCCCATTTTCTCATACATGGAAAATGCGGATGGAAACAATTCCACAAGAAGTCTCATCGTATGACTAAACTGAAAACTGTTATAGTAAACTTCCACCATCTCTTCTACTTTCTTCAGACGGATCACATCACTGTATGGAAGCCATTTTGTTGAAAGCACTTCATACGGCGGACGATTCTGGCAAAGCAGCTCATACTCTTTCATCTTCTCATGCATCACAGATCCATGCAGTACTTTCAGAAATCCAAGCTGAAACTGATCCGGTTCCATAGCATAAACTTCATTAAAAGAATGAGCAAAACTATCATAATTCTCATATGGAAGACCTGCGATCAAATCTAAATGCTGATGCACATTTCCCTTCTCATGAATCCTTGCTACCTTATCACGTACTTTTTCCAGATTCATGGAACGGTTGATCTCTTTGATCGTCTGTTTATTCGTTGACTGAATTCCAATTTCCAGCTGAATGAGTCCTGGACGCAAACTTCGGATCAACTCAATCTCTTCCTCATTCAGAAGATCTGCTGCCACTTCAAAATGAAAATTTGTAATCCCTTTATCATGCTCTTTGATATAATTCCAGATTGCCATCGCATGATCATGCTTACAGTTAAATGTTCTGTCAACAAACTTAACCTGTGGCACTTCATGATCAATAAAGAACTGCAGTTCTTTCTTCACAAGTTCCAGGTTACGGAATCGAAGACATTTATCAATTGAAGAAAGACAATAACTACAAGAAAACGGACATCCTCTGCTCGTCTCATAATAAATGATACGGTTCTTGAAATTCTCAATATCACCATAGACAAACGGTACTTTGCTCAGATCCATAATCTGTCGAGACGGTGTCGCAGCAATCTGTTTTTCCTCTTCCCGAAATGTAATTCCATGAATGTTGATCAATTCAGCCGCACCACGGCCTTCATAATATGCCACAAGTTCTGCAAAAGTCTCTTCACCCTCTCCGCGCATGATACCTTCTGTCATTGGATATTTTTCCAGAACTTCTCTTGCATTATAAGAAACTTCCGGACCTCCAAGCCAGATCTTCGTATCCGGCAGAATCTTTGGAATCTCCTGTATCAATTGTCCTACTTCTGTCACATTCCATAAATAACAGGAAAGGCAGAGAACATCTGGTGCCTGCTTATAAATATCCATCAAAATCTCATCAAATGGCTGATTGATCGTATATTCAGAAATTGTAATATTGCTAGCCGGATGCTGCTCTTTTGCATATGCGCGCAGGCAATAGACCGCAAGATTTGAGTGGATGTACTTTGCATTCACCGCTGCAAGCAAAATCTTCATCTTTTTATAAACCTCTTTTCCTGTCAATAATGTATATTTGTAAACATTTTCCTTTTTAGGTCTTACCTTTCTATTCTGAATGAAGATGTGAGAAATGTCAAGATATGTGAAGTTGTGTATATAACAAAAAAGGGAAAGCTATCGTTTACGATAACAACACAAATTGTGTCAGATTATCGTATGATAGCTTTCCCTTATTTTGCAGCTTTAATCAAAAGCCACCTCTTCTTTCTGCTCCTCACGGAAAATAACCCCAAATACTTTTCTGACAATCGGTCCTGCGAAGCACAACTGCCAGAAGAATGCCATTGGGAAATTGAATACTGTTGTCTGGAACCACACAGCAATCATCTGATTTCCTGCATCCTTAAAGAGCAGTGTTGCTGCAAGGCTCATCAGCGGGCACATTCCAATGATGGATAAAACGGATATCGCCAGCACGATCATAAACGGATTATCTTTCTGTGGGTTCACGATCATAAATGCTTTCTTCTTTGCAATCGGTCCTACGAGAAAGAAATCCAGAATGAAAGCAATCGGTCCCATGATGATAAGTTCATGGAATGCTGCCAGAAAGACCTCATTACTCATTCCTCCCATATTCAGGGAGATGTTGTAGCAGATCATTGCATAAACCATGACAAAAACCATCATGATTGTGAAAATTACTTCTTGAAACTTATTTTTTGGCATAAAAAAATCCTCCTATCATGATAAGCGTAACAGATTGTGTTGTTCGTTCATCATTCCGGAGGGAATGTATCGTTTCCAATATAAATACCATTCTATTCTTTTTTACGTGCATTGCGCTTCGAACTTGGCCCACAAGCGTTACCCCGGTAGTTAACTCAGCCCAGGCACCCTCACGGCACCCGAGAGGTTCTGCTTAGTGCTGCTCCGTTCCCGACCTGACACGGTTCACAGAGTCCCGTCGCGTGAGACCCAGACGTCAACGTCACTTTCCGGGGGCAGCCCTGCAGACTGTCGCCCTCTGCGCAATATCACCCCTGCTATAGCGGATTGCAGGTTCAAGGTACCGCTACCACCCCGGCTGCACGGATTATTATTTTACATGATAAATGAATGCTTGTCAAGTATGCTGCTCTTTCTTTTGCACAAGATTCCACATGATTTTATACCTCTGTGTTACAGACTCTGTGCTTCTGCTTTTTTCTTCATCTTCCTGGCTTCCCTGAGTTCTCTGAAAAACTGCTTCATCAACTGGCTGCATTCTTCTTCCAATACGCCTGTTGTAAGATCTGCCTGATGGTTAAATGCCTGGATATCCAGTAGATTCAGAATGGAACCTGTACATCCTGCTTTCGGATTCATACACCCGACAACCACTCTTGGTATACGGGACTGGACAATTGCACCTGCACACATCTGACATGGCTCTAATGTCACATACAATGTACATTCTTCCAGACGCCAGTCACCAAGCTTTTTGCTTGCTTTCTTGATTGCTGCGACCTCAGCATGTGCCAGTGGATTCTTGTCTGTATTCCGTCGGTTATAACCGCGTGCAATAATCTTATCTTCATGAACGATCACGCAACCAATCGGGGTTTCTCCCAGATTATACGCTTTCTCTGCCTGTTTTAAGGCCGCACGCATATATTTTTCATCCGTTGTCATCCTCATTTTGTTTCCTTTCGGTTATTGTATAAAAATAGCATTAATATTCCTTTTCATTCTGAATAAACTATATAGAAAAATTCTTTTCAGGGGCTTGCTATGAATCCGGGAAGTTATTATTTATATGAGTACGAATCCTGCTGCCGCCGCAGAAATCTTGGTTTTCTACAAATTTCATCACATAATTATTCTTATCTCTTAACACTTCATGTTAAAAATCTTCCGATTGTCCCTGGAGAACAGTTGGAAGTCCATGCATTTATTCTCGAAAATCAAACACTTATAGGTTCTCCGGTTGCACTTCTTCAGTGCTCTGGTCAGAACTTATCCACACAACTGGTCATTTCCGGGGAACGTTTTCCACATAAAAGAACTCTTAAACACATTGATGGGTTCATTATTTTCTCCATCACCCAGAATCGATCACAGCATTGGATTGCCTCCGCTGTACCTCTGCCGGATTTTTATTCTTTTTCTGATTGCTCTTTATCAACAGAAGAGAGTTTATCCTCTGAACCTGAGAATCCATCCCTTTCGGAAGAATCCCTCATAACAGAAGACACTGTATCTGAGACTGTATCCGAAGCAGCATTATCTGACGCTTCTATTGATGCTGCTTCAACTGAAGAGGTACCAACTGAGGTGACACCAACTGAGGTGACTGCAATTCAGGACACTTCAATTCAAGCCAGAAAAATCACACACGCAGAGATTTCCACACTTCCGCGCAGATTCTGGCCACTTGCCAACAATAGTTTTCTTCTGCATGGCTGTCATAATTATCATCACCTTCTCCTAATCAAAGAAAAGGATCATCTTTGGCTTGGCGTTCCCGGTCTTTACGATCCCAGAGAAGCACATATGGCTAACTTGTTCGGCTTTCCTCAATTTACCAGTTCTTACATCTCTATTCTGGAACTTACCGAAGATGAATGTGAAAACTCTGAATCTTTCGGTCACTGGTGTCGATACTTAATGTGATTCTTAAAAAGAAAGGAAAAAGATAGAGAAAGGAAGCGTTCACAGCGGATGCACTTCTTTTCTCTATCAATTTTAATTTTAATCCAGATAAATTGGCGGTTCGTAATCCTCTCCAAGAAGTACTTTCTTGCGTTCCTGATATCCGAGGAATGCCCATTCTGTCATATCTGTCCATTTATGATTTGCACGGTCATAAACCTGCACATATCCAATTCTTTTCGGATGCATACGTACGCTGTTGGATTCATATTCTCTTCCCGTATGTGGATTAATGTCTCCAACTTCTTCCTGTACAGGCTCTTCGTATGTTGCCTCTTCCTGCACCGGCTCTACCGGCTGTGTCTCATAGGATGTAACTTCTGCTTCTTCATATGGTTCTGCTTCTTCCTCTGCCGGCTGATCATAATCTTCCGTATAGGAAACTTCTGGTTCCACAGAGTTTTCTTCTTCCTGATCTGATTCCGGCACTTCCTGAAGCTCTTCCTTATATTCCTCTTCTTCTGTCTGAAGATCTTCTCTGACATCTTCAGTTGGCTCTGCTTCTACTGCATTCTTTTCAAGTTCAGCAAGTTCTTCATGCATATCATAAATCTCACCGATCGTCATGTCACGTTCTTCACCTGTAAGCTGCTGTTCTTCCTTCTCTGTCTCCACCGTTTCCTCTGAAAAGCTCTCTTCCGGCTGTTCCTGTTCATTCCATTTTACTTCCTGCTTCCTGATACGTCCGGCTGCGCTCTCTGTAATCTCTCCCGACATGATACTCAGCTGAAACGGACAGCCCAAAATAGATGCGATCAATCTCATATCCTGTTCCTGAAAATTATCCCTTCCAAGACGCTGTGTTAAATTCTGGCGGGACATCTTCTTTCCTGTCTCTTTCTCAATCGTCTCCGCCAGTTCTTTGATTGTCATTCCTTTTCTTCCCAGGACGATTTTCACCTGTTCTCCAAATGTTAAATCTTCCATTTACTTCTCCTCCTTATGTATTATTTATACTTCTCTCTTATCTGTCGATCAGAACAGTTTTTCACTTAATTTGCAGAATCATATTCTTCCAAAGTAAGTCCATTCTCTGTCATCTCTTTTGCAGCATCTACTCCCACATAACGATAATGCCACGGCTCATATACAATTCCTGTAATATCAGATTTATCCTGCGGAAACCGAAGAACAAAACCATACTCTGAACAATGTTCCATCAACCACTTTTGCTCTTCTGTATCTCCCTGTTTCTCATCAAGCTCCCCGTACTTTGTCGACATAATGTCAACCGCAAGACCAGTTGCATGCTCGCTTGTTCCTGGAATTGCAACTGATTTTTTTGTCTCATCATACGCATTTAACGGTGTATATCCCTGATTGATCCAGTCCTGCATCGTCGTATTAAAGACATCTCTCTGCTTCTCATAAGAACGATATCCTGATGTCACATACATGCTGAGTCCTGCCTTCTTCGCATCATCCAGCATCTTATTCAGACTGTCTGCCATCCTGGAATCTACCTGTTTTCCACCACTTATCTCCGTCAGCTTCGCCGGCACATAAGAAGTATCCAATGGATGCTTCTCATTCACAAGTGCAAGACACCACCGGTCATCATCACTTGCCAGCAACTCTGCAGTATTTTCTGTTACTTCTTCTCTGTCTAACTCTGCCTGCAGTTCTTCGTTCTTCTTTGTCTGCTCCTGTAATTTTGCATTGCTGATTTCCAACTTCTTTTCAGCTTTTTTCAATGTAATTGAGGAGATTCCTGAAGTAATTGCCACTCCTGCAATTACTCCTGCCAAAGCACCTGTAAGCATTAGTTTCTTTGCTCTGTCTCTGAACAATACTTTATTCATCTTATTTAATTTCAACTCCATCTGTATTTTTCATCTTATCCTCTGTAATATTTAGAATCTTTTCCGTTTCATCCCCCCGGCAGATCATCCTATTCCTTCAGATATCGCACTTCAAATGTCTCCACTTTGATCGGTTTATTAAATAATGTTCCCTGTGCATAATCGCATCCTAATTCCTGAAGAACATTCAGCTGATCCTGTGTTTCAACACTCTCCGCAAGAACAGAACATCCCAATTGATGACAAATATCAATTACGGCCTTTGCTACCACTCTGCTTCTTCTGTTTCCAACCAGATTTGTAATCAGGCTCTCATCCAGCTTCAATCCATCAAAATCCATAATGGACAGAATCGAAAAGCTGGAATTCTTAGCTCCGAAATGATCCAATACTACGCGAACATTCGCTTTTCTGATCTTACTGCATGATGCCGCCAGCATCTCCTGATTCGTATCTGTATAAGATTCGGATACTTCTACTTCCAAATATTCGCATAATACCTGATATTTTTCAATCAGCGTACTCATCTGATCCGCAATGTTCTCCTGCCTCAATGTTTCACCTGCAAAGTTTACTGAAATCGGCACCATCTGGATTCCTTCTGTCTCCCACTTATGAAGGATCTGACATACCTGTTCAAATATATAGAGATCGAGATAATGTGACAACCTTGTCTCTTCCAGAAGATTAATATATCTTCCCGGATCCATAATTCCAAGATCCTTATGATGATATCTGACAATCGCTTCAGCACCTGCAATTTCTCCGGTCTGCACATCAATCTTCGGTACCAGACATACAATAAAATTCTTCTGTTCAATATCCTCCAGAAGATCCTTTTTGATGATTGGCTCATGATGACCTTTACGCAGATTTTTATAATACTTCTTTTTCTCTTCCCGCATCATATTCTCTGCACTGATCACAAGACCATTCACATCTATGTCTACTTTTCCCCAGGCATACCCTACTGAAACCAGTCCCAGACTTATGTTCTCAAGCTTTGTATATGCACTATGTACCTGTTGTGTGAAATCTTCATATGAAGCGTTCTCTACAAGAACCAGATACTCATCTCCTGTCATTCTGTATACATTACCATTATGGAAATACTCCGAAAGCACTTCACCAACTCTGGTGACAACTTCATCTCCATAATCTCTGCCAAATTCTTTATTAAAATTCTTCAGTCCATTAATGTCTACAGAAAGAGCTCCCAATGTCTTCAATTCTTCCGGTTCCACATGATCCAGATATGCAACAAAACTATTTCTGTTAAGTACTCCTGTCAGATTATCATGATAACTGAGATACTCCTGTTGTTTCTGGAGTTTATGAAGAGTGATTGCCTGCGGTATATACGGAATCACCGTACGAAGCAATCCAACATCACATCCGCCCCGGTGAACTCCAACTGCTGCAAGAATTGCTACTGTATTCTCATCCAGCTGCAAACTCACACTGTAATCGGCCTCTGTTGAATTTGTAATCTCCTGCTTCATCCACTTTGGCTGCTGTTCTTCCGGAAGCATCTTTATCTTATCTCTCTGCCATGGAACATTCTCTGCACACCACTCAAAGATAGTCTCAATATCCCCATACTCTTTCTCAATATAGTACACGTATTCTGAATCATAATAATCACGTACCGCACGAAGTACATCATTTACGATTTCTGAAAGAGATCGTGGCTTTTTTCTATCACTCATATCGTTTTTCCTCTGTCTTTCTATAATTTTAGACACTCAGATAAGATTATTGTATTATACTACGAATTAAAATGCAATACAAAAAAGTTTCGCAATTCACTTTTAAATGTAAAAAAGAGGGGGATTTCCCATTCTGGAAAATCTGTCCCTCTTCTATAATTAAATGATATATCCTGCAGGTACTTCTGATCCCTGCACATCTACATGCTCTCGAAATCTATAAATTCCACTTTTTATCCTGTGAAACACGAAGTCGGTTCATCGCTCTTGCCAGAGATGCCTGCGTATGATAATACTGCTGGATACTCTGCTGCTGACGTAACCTTTCCTCTGCACGCTCTTTCTGCTCCTGTGCTCGTCGCACATCGATGTCTTCTGGTTTCTCGGCTGTATCAACAATCAGTGTAACTCGGTTGTTTACGATTTCAACAAATCCCACGCCCACTGCAATGTCTTTCCAATCTTCGCCGTCCAGACTCATATGTGCAACTCCGACATTCACAGCGATTGCCATATTCTCATGATTTGCAAGAATTCCCTTTTCTCCATCCGGAGCCGGAATGATCAGCTTCTTACAACGACCTTCGTAGAATACACCATCACTTGCTATGATTTTCAGACCAAATGTATCCATATGCACATTCTCCTATTTCAACAATTACTCTTCTTCCATCTCTTTTGCCTTGGCAATTACATCATCAATTGTTCCGACATTGAAGAAAGCGTTTTCCGGATAAGCATCCATCTCTCCATCGATGATCATCTTAAATCCACGGATTGTCTCTTTTAATGGTACATATTTTCCAGGAATTCCTGTAAATGTCTCTGCTACGAAGAATGGCTGGGACAGGAATTTCTGAATCTTTCTTGCACGCATAACAGTTGCTTTATCCTCATCTGAAAGCTCTTCCATACCAAGGATTGCAATGATATCCTGCAGTTCTTTATATTTCTGAAGAATTGCGATCACCTTGTTGGCTACTTCGTAATGTTCTTCTCCTACAACGTCTGCTTCCAGGATACGGGAGCTTGACTCCAGCGGATCTACGGCCGGATAAATACCCTGCTCAACGATCTTTCTGGAAAGTACGGTTGTTGCATCCAGGTGGGCAAATGTTGTTGCCGGAGCCGGGTCTGTCAGGTCGTCGGCCGGTACATATACTGCCTGAACCGATGTTACAGAACCGTTCTTTGTAGATGCGATACGCTCCTGAAGTTCACCCATTTCTGTTGCCAGTGTCGGCTGATAACCTACGGCTGAAGGCATACGTCCAAGAAGAGCTGATACCTCAGATCCAGCCTGTGTAAAACGGAAAATATTATCGATAAAGAGAAGCACGTTCTGATGCTGCTCATCACGGAAATATTCTGCCATTGTAAGTCCTGTCTCAGCGACACGCATACGAGCTCCAGGTGGCTCATTCATCTGTCCGAATACCAGGGCCGTTTTCTCCAGTACTCCGGATTCTTTCATCTCTGTCCAGAGGTCGTTACCCTCACGGGAACGCTCTCCAACTCCTGTAAAAATGGAATATCCGCCATGCTCTGTTGCAATGTTACGGATCAATTCCTGAATCAGCACGGTCTTACCTACACCGGCACCACCGAACAGACCAATCTTACCACCTTTTGCATAAGGAGCAAGAAGGTCGATAACTTTAATACCTGTCTCAAGGATCTCTACTACCGGGCTCTGATCCTCGAATGTAGGCGGCTGTCTGTGAATTACCCATTTTTTAGAATCTGTAATCGGCTCTCCGTTATCAATTGTCTCGCCGAGTACATTAAATAATCTTCCAAGTGTCTGCTCGCCGACAGGAACCTGAATACCGGCTCCTGTTGCAGTAACTTCCATATCTTTGCAAAGTCCTTCACTTGCAGCAAGCATCAGGCAGCGCACCTCATTATTTCCAAGGTGCTGTGCAACCTCCATGATGCATTTCTTTCCATTATTATCAACTTCAAGAGCATCTTTGATAAAAGGAAGATCACCGTTTTCAAACACTACGTCAACGACAGGTCCCATAACCTGTACAATTCGTCCTTTATTCATGTTCTCTCTCTCTTTCTATATTTCAGTCATTACAAACTGCAACAACCTGCTGTCTGTAACGCATCTCGACATTTTAACTCTTCTTCTGCTGAGCTCTTGCGCCGGCACAAACCTCTGTGATCTCCTGTGTGATCGCAGCCTGTCTTGCTCTGTTATAGAGGATTGACAGATCTTTGATCAGATCCTGTGCACTGTCTGTTGCTGACTTCATTGCCATCATACGGGCATTATGCTCACTGGCATAAGCCTCAACCAGACATCCGTAGATCATACCGTTGATATAACTTGGTACAATACTGTTCATGACATCCATAGGAGATGGATTTAGTTCGATTTCCTCGCGATACATATTCAAAGGCATCTTCATTTCGCCAAAGTCCCCTCTCTCGAGTGGAAGAAGTTTTAACACTTCTGCCTCTGACTGAACTGCATTTTCCATTCGTGTATATACTACGTAAACTTCATCCAGCTCATGATTGTTAAACTGATCCAGAATAACCGCTGAGATGTCACGGGCACGATGCATGGTCGGCTTCTGAACTGTGTAACGGAAGTTTGTATCAATATCTACATCCTTCTTTGCGAAATAATGACGTCCAAGCTCTCCCACAACAAAAAGCTTATGCTGACCCGGCTTGGAAAGAATCTCTTCCTCAAGCTTCACAATATTGTGATTGTATGCACCGGCCAGTCCCTTGTCCGCCGTGATAACGATCGATCCAATCTTACGTTCCTCTGCCGGAATGTTTTCCCTCTTGTTGAAATAACTATGATGTAATTCTGGTAGATGACGTAAAATACGGCTGATCTCACCCTGCAGTGCATAGAAATATGGCTCTGTATCTGCCAGCTTCTTTCTCGCCTGTGTCAGTTTGGAAGAAGAGATCATATACATTGCATTGGTAATCTTCATTGTGTCTTTGACACTGTTGATTCTGCTCTGTATCTCTCTGATATTTGCCATATTAACACCTGCTCTTCTTGAATTCCTTCGCTGTCTCTACGATCTTGTCGATCAGTTCCTCTGTCAGGACTTTCTTCTCTTCGATTTCCTGACCGATTTCCGGATGCTCTGTCTCGAACATCTGAAGCATATCATACTGGAACTGTTTGATTTTTGTCTTCTCAACACCTAAGAGTACTTTATGTGTTGCTGCACACAGTGTAATTACTTTCTCATGCAAGGAAAGTGGATGATACAGTGGCTGTTTCAGAAGTTCCATCAGACCACTTCCATATTCCAGTTCTTCCTTCGTAGCTGCATCAAGATCTGAACTGAACTGTGTGAAGACTTCCATCTCACGATACTGCGCCAGATCGATACGAATACTTCCTGATGCTTTCTTCATTGCTTTTGTCTGAGCTGCACCACCAACACGGGATACGGAAAGTCCAACGTTGACCGCCGGTCTCATTCCTGATGCGAAAAGTCCACTCTCTAGGAAGATCTGTCCATCTGTAATGGAAATAACATTTGTCGGAATATATGCTGATACATCTCCTGCCTGTGTTTCAATGATTGGAAGTGCTGTGATAGAACCTCCGCCCATCTCATCACTCAAACGGCTGGATCTCTCCAGAAGTCTTGAATGCAGGTAGAATACGTCTCCAGGATATGCCTCACGTCCCGGAGAACGTCCAAGCAGAAGAGAAAGTGCACGGTATGCAACCGCATGCTTGGAAAGATCATCATAAATGATCAGTGCATCTTTTCCCTTGTGCATAAAGTACTCTGCCATAGCAGTTCCTGCATATGGTGCAATATACTGAAGCGGAGCACAGTCACTTGCTGTGGAAGATACGATGATCGTATAATCCATTGCTCCGTGTGTCTGTAATGTGTTAACAACTTTGGCTACTGTAGATGCTTTCTGTCCGATTGCAACATAAACACAGATCACATCTTTGCCTTTCTGATTCAGGATTGTATCCAGTGCAATGGATGTCTTTCCTGTCTGACGGTCTCCGATGATCAGCTCACGCTGTCCACGGCCGATTGGGAACATTGCATCGATGGAAAGGATACCTGTCTCAAGCGGAACGCTTACTGACTTACGATCAACAATTCCAGGTGCCTCATTCTCGATTGGGCGATAGTCGTCAGATTTGATCTCACCTTTTCCGTCAATCGCCTCACCAATGGCGTTGACAACTCTTCCTACATAAGCGTCTCCAACCGGAACGCCTGCTTTCTTTCCTGTACGGGCTACCTTTGTGCCTTCACGGATTCCTGTGTCACTTCCAAGAAGGATACATCCGATCTCATTCTTACGAATATCCTGTACCATTCCCTTAAGGCCGTTTTCAAAAGTAACGATTTCCCCGTACATGGCGTGATCAATCCCGTAGATTGTGGCGATACCATCGCCGACAGTAACAACAGTACCTACTTCACTGTCCTTACTCATTGTATCAAAATTCTCTATTTCTTCTTTCAGGATAGAAATAATTTCATCTGAATTGATTGAACTCACCTTGTTCACCTCCAGGTCAATCTTTGTTCTAATCTGTTCAGGCGTCCTTTCATACTCCAGTCATACTCATCACTGCCAACCCGGAGAATAAATCCTCCAAGCAGTGCTTTGTCCTGGCGAACTTCGATTTTAGCACGATTTGCGCCATATTTCTTGCAAAGGAACGCCTCCATTCCTTTTTTCTGTTCCTCCGTCGGAGGCTGAATACATGTCAGAACTGCGTTCAGAACCTGATTCTGTTCATCACAGTATCTGTCATATGCTGTGAAGATATCTTCGATCAGATCCATTCTCTGATATCTGCACGCTACTTTAAGGAAATTTTTTATCTCCTTTGGAAATACTCTGTCTACCACATTCATTTTTTTCTGAAGTTCAATGGTAGGATTCGCGAAAATCTCGTGAAGCTGCGGTACTTCCTCAAAAATCTCACGTGTTTTCTGTACAGCTTCTTTTGGGACACCTACTTCATACAGGACACGTGCATATCTGATTGCTGCCATTGGGCAGTAAATCTGACTCTTACTTGTCTGTGTCTTCATCTGTCCCACCTACTTCTCCCAAAAACTGGTCATAAATGTTCTGCTCTTTGTCTCCCACGATCTTCTCAGCGGATGCCATAGCCAGTCCTGCAATCTGAGTCTGAAGATCTTTCATTGTCTTCTCACGCTCAATACGTACATTCTCTTTTGCAGCTTCCAGAAGATCTCCGGCCTTGCTTCCTGCTTCACTTACGATGCGGTCATACTCTGTCTTAGCCTCTGAGCGTGCCTTCTCAACAATCGCTGCTGATTCAAGCTTTGCTCCCTTTAAAGCATCTTCATATTCCTGTTTCATCTTCTGCGCATCACTCTGTGCATCCTGTGCACCCTGAAGACCATCTGCGATCATCTGTCTGCGCTTCTCCATGATATCACTCACCGGTTTGATCAGAAAATGTCTCAACAGGAGGAAGAGAACAATAAGGTTGATAATGGTATAGACAAGGTTCATATTTAACTGAAGCACCTTTTACACCTGCCTTTCCTGTTATCTGCTTCCATCATTTTCATAAGATTCTTTTCGTTTCTTATTTCAGGAAGAAGATGATCAGGATACCAATGATGAAACCGTAGATAGCTGTTGCCTCTGCAAGAGCACATCCAAGGATAAGGTTCTTACTGATCTTGCTTTCTGCCTCTGGCTGTCTTGCAATAGCTTCTACTGCTTTACCTGTTGCATGTCCGATACCGATACCTGCTCCGATACCTGTGAATACTGCGATAGCTGCTCCAATAGCAATAAGTGTTGACATAATTTTAATCTCCTTTTCTTTTCAATAGAATGTGTTAAGTTCTTACTCCATCTCTTCATTCATAAACAGAGATGTCAGGAATACAAATACGTATGCCTGAAGTAGGCCGTCGAAAATATCAAAGTAAAAACTGATTGGAATCGGAATGATCAGTGGAACGATTGCTTTCAAAAGTTCCATGACTACGAATCCCGCCAGCATGTTACCAAAGAGTCGCATACAAAGCGACAACGGCCGGATGACGATTTCCAGAATCATGATCGGTGCTACAATTGGAATCGGCTGTGCAAAATGCTTTGCCCAATGTCCGAATCCATTCTTGCGGATACCTGAGAATTCAATGAGACACATACTCATGATTGCCAGGGCTGCCGTCACGTTCAGGTCTTTCGTCGGAGGCTTAAAGCCAAACAATGGTGCAATTGTGTTTGAACAGGCGAGATATAACAGAACCGTAATCAGATACGGTACATAGCCCTTGTTCTCTTTCCCAAGTACTCCGACAAAGAAGTCCTCAGCGGCGCCGATACCGGCTTCGAGAGCCAACTGCACTTTTCCGGGATTCTCAACCTTTAAGTTTCTTACCAGGATAATGGATGCTATCACAAGCACTGCCATGATGATCCAGGTAACTACTACAGATTCATTGATCCCGCCAAGAACCGGAAGTGTGAACACTTTCTCACAATTCAGTTCTTCCATAAGATTGTCTGCCAGATTTCCCGTATTGCTCCCTCCCTTTCTACCTAATGTATATTGCTGTATTTTGTCACTTTTCGTATACAGCATGGCAAATGTTACTGCTTATAATCGCATTAAAACGTCATGTTCTCCGAAAAGTTGACTAAATATTACTCCCATGTTTTCTCTTTGTCAACGTTCCACTTCAACAAGTTAAATTCATAAAAAAAACTCTTTTTTTATTTCAATTTGCTCTTTTTTTATTCTACGTTTTGTCTATTTTTTATTACTTTTTTAACCGTTTTTCGCTCTTATTTTAGAATCCGCTCTTTTTTTATGCGCATTTTCCACAATAAAATTGTTTTTATTTCTGTACATTTGTACGATTCAAAAAAAATTTCATAGACACTTTGTCTTAATTTGTATATTAATGATAATTTTTCTCCTGTTTTTCGTATCCTTTTCAGAATAATAGCAAAAACAGATGTTACATTTTTGTTACGATTTTGTTTTCTCAAAAGAAAAGCACCCATTTTCAAACCATAGCATATGGTGTGATAAATAAAATTTTATTTTTCAACATATACTTGTTTTGGCTACGATTATGTGCTATAGTAATTGCAGCTAAGAAAAGAGATGAATATGACATATTCACACAAAAATGACCCCTCATGAGCCGCCAACTCATGAGGGGTCTTCTCTTTTTTGATGGTTGAGCATCCATTCAGGCTAATTGTCGCTGTCATCTCCGTCTAGCTATTTGCAAACTAATTACAAATGTAACAATATATGTTTAGTGTTTTTTCAATTGCTGGTAAACATATGATACCGGCAGTCCAACCACATTATAGTAGTCCCCTTCGATTCCATCTATATACGCCGCAAAGCTTCCCTGGATTCCATAAGCTCCCGCCTTATCCATCGGATCTCCGGTTGCGATATACGCACGGATTTCTTCTTCGTTCATCTCATGCACATGAACCTTTGTCTCTACCGCATGGTTAATGATTTCTTTCTCGCCTGCATTATTATAGGAAAGAATTGCAACACCTGTATAGACTTCATGTGCTCTTCCCTGAAGGCTTAGAAGAATCTCATATGCATGATCTTCATTCTTTGGCTTGCCAAGGATTTCTTCGTCACGTACAACGATTGTATCTGCTCCGATCACAATTGTATTTTTCAATTCTACTCCCTCTGCCTGAAGATCAGATGCAACATTTTCTGCTTTCATCAATGCAAGTTCTTCTACAATCTTCTGTGGTTTTGTACTTGTATAGACTTCCTCTTTATTACTTACCTTTACCTCAAATTCTAAACCGATTTGCGCAAGCAGCTCTCGTCTGCGCGGAGATGCTGATGCAAGAATGATTTTCTGATTCATTATCATTATCCTTTTCTATTATTATAATATAATTTTCACCGATGTCATTTCTTTCTTCATAATAGCATAACTGTTCAGAGCCAACCTCCAAAATGCTACGCATTTCGTCGGTGTGGCGTATCCGCCAAATAAAATTTAAAAAACAGTCTTAAAAATGCAAGCATTTTATACCTGTTTTTTTAATTTTGCTTGGCTCTGAACAATTACATAATATCATAAAAAGAGTGGACAGCAAAACTAATTTCTGCTGTCCACTCTCTTCATATTATGAAAGACTTTGAAATTTATAAGTCTTGTTCTCTTCAATCATCTATCACATTCGATGAAACTCCAAGTGTCATATCTTCTTCAAGATAAATCACAGCTTCTGTTCCGTCTGTGATTCTTCCGCTGAAATGTCCGGCGAATTTTCCGGCCAGATCAGATATTCCGCTCACCTGGACTGTAACTGCCGGTTTTGCTTCTTCCGGAATCTCAATCACTCTTTTCTCTCCAGACTGCATTGCCCCGATTGTTACTGTTTCTGCTCCGTTGAACTTAACCTGAACATTTTCCAGTTCAAGCGGTGAAGTGTTACGGATTGTTATGTTACTTGTATACTGTCCACTTGCTTCCACATATTCTGATTTTCTATATAAAAACATGCCTGTAAACAAAAAGATAACTGTAAATGCGATGATCAGATTCTGCAAAACTCTTCTCATTCCCCTGCCTCCTATAAACTCTCTTTAAAATTTCTATTCTTATTTTCCTTTATTACACTAACAGAATAGCATTCAGAGATTTCTTTTTCTAGAGACAGATTCACTTAATTTTTTTCTGTTTTTCATCGTTTTGTCATTGATTTCGTTGACAAACATTGTTTATTTCAAGACAATGTAATCGTTTCCACACGTTTTTGTTATATTTTCACAATACTTCTTCTCACAGCTTATTCTATACAATATCCAAATAGGTCTTATGCTCCGGTGCAGGAAATGCACGGTCAAGAGCAGCGTATTCTTCGTCTGTAAGGATAACATCTTTTACTGCCCAGTTCTGAAGTACATGCTCTGTTCTGCCGCTTCTTGGAATTGCAATCACCTGGTCTTTCTGAAGAACAAATGCGAGAAGTACCTGCATCGGTGTAATGCCACGAGCTTTTGCTATTTTCTGCACTTCTTTGTTCTTTAACAAGCTTCTTTGCAGGCTTCCAGCCTGTGCAAGTGGGCAATACGCCATAATCGGTGTCTGATGTTCTTCCAGCCAGGGCATCAGATCATACTCTATCCCACGGGATCCCAGATGATACAATACCTGATCCACCTGACAGTGATCTCCATTGGGAACTGAAAACAGTTCTTTCATATCTGATGTATCCAGATTGGATACGCCCCAGCTTCTGATCTTGCCTTTTTTCACCAGTTCTTCCATTGCATCCACTGTTTCTTCCAACGGAATACTTCCGCGCCAATGCAACAGATACATATCCAGATAATCTGTTTTAAGATTATGCAATGTCTGGTCAATACTGTCATAAATCTGCGGACGTCCTGCATTGTGCGGATATACCTTTGAAACAAGAAAGAGTTTTTCTCGAGAATATCCCTGGATCGTATCCCCGATTAATTTCTCTGAAAGTCCATTTCCATACATTTCAGCTATATCTATTAAAGTAAATCCTGCATCAAGCCCTGCCTGAAGCGCCTTCTTTTCCTGCTGGTAGATTGACAGATGTTCACCAAGCATCCAGGTTCCCATACCAAGACGCGGCATTTTCATTCCATTTTTTAATGTAAGATATAAATCACTCATTTTCTTCCCTTTCCATATATCGAATCATCCCTTCAGCAGCCCGTTTTGCTTCCTCTACAGCATGAACCACCGTATTCGCTCCCTGTACAACATCTCCTGCCGCAAAAACACCTTCATGTGTTGTCATGCAGTTCTCATCTGTCAGAAGAAGTCCCTTCTCTGTCGTTTTTAACTGATCCGTTGTAAGTACCAGCTTATTCTTTGGTGCCTGGCTCACGCAAATGATTACAGAGTCTGCTTCTACCTGATCTAATTTTTCTTCATATCCGATCACTTTATTGTTTTCATCAAATATACTTGTTTTAAACATCGGACCGGCTTCATTGATCGACTCTATTGCCTTTCCAAACACAAAGTCTGCGCCCTCCAGTTTTGTATAAGACACCTCTTGAGAGCTTGCGGAAATGCGTTTTCCTCTTGCATACAGTGTAACCTCTTTTGCACCATGACGCAATGCAGTTCTGGCTACATCCATCGCAACATTTCCCATACCGATAACAGCTACTTTCTCTCCCAATTGATGTGCCTCCGGTCTTCTGAGGTAATCAATCCCAAAGTATGCATTTCCAAGACTCTCTCCTTTAATTCCGATTGCCTTCGGTCTCCATACTCCTGTTCCTACAAAGACACTGCTGTATCCGTCGCGGAACAGATTATCGATCACGATTGCACTTCCGATCACGGTATTCGGGCGAATCCGGATTCCCAATTCTTCCATTTTCTTTTTGTATCGGTCGATCATAGATTTTGAAAGACGGAATTCTGGAATTCCATACTGCAACATACCGCCGATTTTGCTTCGTTCTTCAAAAATCGTTACTTTATAACCTGCTAATGCAAGCTTGATAGCAACTGTAATTCCTGCCGGTCCTGAACCGATCACCGCTACTTTCTTTCCGTTTTTCTCTATTTTCGGCACTTCCATCCTGTCAAGATAAGAATCTGAAATGAAATTCTCAATACTGCTAAAATGGATTGGACTGCTCTTTCTTCCTAAAACACAATGGCCTTCACATTGATTTTCATGGTTACATACGGTGGAGCAGACAGCGGACATTGGATTATTTGCAAAAAGGATTTCACCGGCTTCCATCAAACGGTTTTCAAGTAATAATTGAGTGATTTGTGGGATAGGTGTATGAATCGGACACCCTTGCTGACAAAGTGGTTTTTTACATTTCAGGCAACGTTCTGCCTCGTCGATAATATGTAATTTCATTCTGTTCTTCCTCCTGACCTTTTATTCAGATAGAAAATGCCGACCACAGTTTCCCATGACCGGCAATAACTTATATTCTTACAAATGGTTAATCTTAGTTTTCTCTTTCTACAGACACATTAGATACTTTTTCGTAGTATTTTACAATTGCACTGTGGTCATCTTTTTCATTTCCGTCAGCCTTTAAGGACTGCATGATCTCCATGATCTCTGCTGTAAGCGGAAGAGATGCATTTACTGCATGTGCAGCGTTCAGCGCATTGTTCAGATCTTTGATGTGAAGTTCAATACGGAATCCCGGCTTGAAGTTGTGATCCATCATCATCGGTGCCTTTGCATCAAGAACTGTAGAACCTGCAAGACCTCCACGGATTGCCTGATATACAAGCTCCGGATCTGTCCCGGCTTTCTTTGCCAGTGTAAGTGCTTCAGATACTGCTGCGATATTCAGTGCAACGATTACCTGATTTGCAAGTTTTGCAACATTTCCTGATCCAAGTTCTCCAACATATACAACAGAACCTGCCATCTGCATCAACAGTTCATAATATTTGTCAAATGTCTCTTTCTTTCCACCAACCATAACAGAAAGTGTTCCGTCGATTGCCTTCGGCTCTCCGCCACTTACCGGTGCGTCCATCAGCTCAATTCCTTTTTCTGCAAGCTCAGCACCAATCTTTTTAGATTCTACCGGATCAATAGAGCTCATATCAATTACAACTGTTCCCGGTTTTGCTGCCTCTGCAATTCCACCTTCACCAAGACATGCTGCACGTACATGTGGTGAGTTTGGAACCATTGTGATGATTGTGTCACACTCTGCTGCTACTTCAGCTCCGCTTTTTACTCCCTTTGCACCTGCTGCAACAACCTCTGCAACTGCTGTCTCATTAAAATCAAATACAACGAGCTCATTTCCTGCTTTTAACAGGTTCATGCTCATCGGTTTTCCCATAATTCCAAGTCCAATAAATCCTACTTTCATTTTATTATTTCCTTTCTTTTAACACATCTGTTTCATTGCTTCATGCAGCAGCTTAAAGCTCTCTTCTGACTGCTCTACATAAGGAGAATCAATCAGATACGCTTCCAGAATATCAAGATTCTTCTGCGTCGGCTCGATTCCAAGCTCCTGCAAAGTTAATGGCATGTCCATCCCTTTCATGAACAGACGAAGTGCCTCTTTATCTTCACTTAATTTATTGTAATAAAGTTGTGTAAACAGTGCCACTGCCACGATTTCTCCATGCAGCGCATGCTCTGCTTCCTTTGTAAAATAGGTTCTCACGCCGTCATACATCATATGACCAAGTGCTGACTGTGAGAAGCTTTTCGTGATGTTCGCGATCACACCGGTTACTGCTATGTTGATAAATGTAATATCTTCTACTGCTTTTGTCAGTCTCTTATGACGAATATCTTCAATTGCCTGTGCACCATACTCTACAAGCACCTCGTAAGTATACTCTGCCATCTTGTAGGCACTGAACAGATCAATTTTATTTTCACTGAGATACATCTTCGGCTTGCCGTTCTGTATCTCAATTTTTTTTGCCATTGCATCAAGAATTCCGGCCGCCGCATAGCGGATTGGGCATTCTGCGATCACCTGCAGATCTACAAGAACTGCATCGACTTCATGTTCGAATCTCCAACAGTCCTTCTTCGCGCCTTCCGGTGTATACATAACACTCATTGTTGTAAATGCGGCACATGTTGCAATTGATGTTGGAATGTTGACAACTCCGGTGTCTGCATATTCACCGACTGCTTTTGCAAAATCCATAACAAGTCCGCCACCGATTCCAACTACCTCATCACAGTTTTCTACTTTGCATTTTTCAGCATATTCCCTGGCAGCTTCATAAGAACACTTTCCACTATACAGGTGCAATTCATACTCAATTCCTGCCGTCTCAAATCCCGGAATCATCCGTTCTTTCACTGCATCCCATGCTCTCTTTCCGGCAATGATAAATGCTCTCTTTCCAAAACGTGAAATTTCTTTTCCACACTCTTCAAGTAAATTCTTTTCCTGTCTGTACCTCCCGGCTCCGAATTTAATTGCCGGATCTAAAGTCACTTTTTCCATTTTCCCGCTGCCTTTCCTCTTCTGTCATAATCTATCTTTTAATTGGATGTTTTGGATTCTTTCCGGAAAGGACAAGATGCACATCCTCCGCTACATCCAGTGCGATCCGATCCATACATTCCACCGTGTTGGAACCAATATGCGGTGTCAGGATCACTTGTTCCAGTTTCAATAATGGATTGTCTTTTTGGGGTGGTTCTTCTGAGAACACATCCACTGCCGCACCTCTGATCTGACCATTCCTGATTGCTTCTGCTAACGCCTCTTCATCAACAACGCCGCCTCTGGAAACTTGAATCAGGGAAGCGGATTTCTTCATCATGGCAAACTCTTTTTTTGAAATAATTCCCTGGTTCTTTTCTCCTCCCGGCACATGCAGACTGATATAATCCGATGTTTGCAAAAGTTCTTCCCAGGATACGATTTCTATATACCCTGGAATTTCTTTTCCTTCTGGACGCGGCACATAAGAAATGACTCTCATATCCAGCCCCAGCGCTGCCTTTCTTGCTACCTCTTTTCCAATCTTTCCAAAACCGATGATCCCGAGTGTCTTTCCTGCTACATCGGTCCCTTTCAGTGAAAATTTCTTCTGAAAATCCCCATTCCTTACAAGTTCTTCGGATTCTTTCAGACGTTTTGCAAGATTTAAAATCACCGTTATAGTGAATTCTGCAACAGATAAGGTCGTCGTGTCCGGTGAATAAGTCGTATAAATCCCTAACTCATTCGCAGCCTTCCAGTCAAGATTGTCATATCCTGCCCCATGTCTGGCTATGATTTTCAGGTTCTTTCCTGCTTCAAGTATCTCCTTGTCTACTTTTGCAGTTCGCTGAATCATTGCATCACATACTGCAATATCATTTTTTATTGATTCTTTGTCTGTCTTTCCGCTGCCGCGGACTATCTCATAGCCTTTTTCTATGAGATAGTCCTCTCCCGCTGCAGCGATTGGCTGAGGAATGTAAATCTTCTGTTTCATTTTCTACTGTCGTTCTCCTTATCTTACAAGACAAGGTTTCTTTGGATCGAATTTCCATCCCGGGATCAGATACTGCATTCCTACTGCATCATCTCTTCCTCCAAGACAGTTATCAAGGTACAGCTGATGTGCTTTCTTCACCTGCTCAAGATCCACTTCAATACCAAGTCCTGGTTTCTTTGGAACTTCTACGCATCCGTCTACGATCTGAAGTGGCTCTTTTGTCAGTCTTTCAAGACCTTCCTGCCAGATCCAGTGTGTATCCAGTGCATTGTACTCTCCCGGAACTGCTGCTCCAACCTGTGTAAACATTGCAAGGGAGATATCAAAATGGTTATTTGAATGAGATCCCCATGTATAGCCAAAATCATGGCACATCTGAGCTACACGTACAGAACCACTCATTGTCCAGAAATGTGGGTCTGCAAGGATGATGTCAACTGCCTGAGATTCCAGAGAGTGTCCAACCTGTCTCCAGTCTGTAGCGATCATGTTTGTTGCTGTCGGGAAACCTGTACGTCTGCGGAATTCACTCATAATCTCTCTTCCTGAATAAACACCTTCTGCTCCGCATGGATCTTCACAGTATGTAAGGATTCCTTCCATTCCCTTTACATATTCAACTGCTTCTTCAAGAAGCCATCCACCATTTGGATCAAGGTCGATTCTTGCGTCCGGAAGTGCTTTCTTCATTGCACGGATCACATCCATCTCTTCGTTTCCTGCAAGAACTCCTCCTTTCAGTTTAAAATCTTTAAAACCGTATTTCTCTTTTGTAGCAAGTGCCATCTCTACAATCTTATCTGCTGTAAGTGCTTCTTCGTGACGCAGACGGTACCATGCACAATCTGAATCCGGCTCTGAATCATACGGAAGATCTGTCTTGTTACGGTCTCCTACAAAGAAGAGATATCCAAGCATTCTTACTTTATCTCTCTGCTGTCCGTCTCCGAGAAGTTCACAAACCGGAACACCAAGCTGCTTTCCAAGGAGATCAAGACATGGAGCCTCGATTGCTGTAATTACATGAACTCCTGTACGAAGGTCAAATGTCTGGTTTCCTCTGACATCTTCCTCACCCTTAGAATCAAGATGTGCTTTCACTTTAAGCAGTGTGCTCTTATACTCAGCAACCCTTGTTCCTTCAACAAGCGGGATACATTCCTCAAGTGCTTTTGTGATCTTCTCTCCTCCCGGAACTTCTCCAACTCCTGTCTCTCCATTCTCATCATAAAGAACAACAATATTTCTTGTGAAGTACGGTGCGTGTGCTCCACTTAAATTCAGTTCCATACAGTCTTTTCCGGCTACTGGATATACTTCCATTTTTACGATTCTAGACATAACAATTTCTCCTTTTATACACGAACTTTTTCTCTATCTGTTTCTATTCTACTTTTATTTTTACTTCAGTGATCGGACCGGAGATTGACTTGCAGTCCGACCACCGAAATCATGGCAGCAAATTTTAGTTTATTAACATTTTTTAATAACTTCTTGTTTTAAACAAGGTTCATATCTGCAAGTACTTTATGCAGCTTCTCTTTCTCTTCTGGTGTCAGTTCGCCGATCGGATCTAAGCATTTTCCTACCGGAATTCCTTCCTGAACAAGACCTTCCTTGATTGCTGCCGGGAATGTTCCCATACCGCATGCAATACGGAACGGAGCCAATGTAAACTGTGCTTCCAGAGCTCCTTCAAGATCTCCTGCAACGTATTTATCATAGATATCCGCTGCAATTCTCGGTGCTACATTTGCACAGGATGCGATTGCTCCTGTTGCTCCGTAGCAAAGTGCTGCGTAGATCAAAGTATCTCTTCCCATCAGTACAGAGAAATCTTTTCCTCTTGTCAGACGGATATACTCTGCAGCATTTGTCATATCACCTGTACTGTCTTTTACAGCAACAATATTTTCAATATCAGCAAGTTTTGCAACTGTTGCCGGTGTGATTGTCACATTTGTCTTTGGTTTATTGTTATACATGATGATTGGAAGTGTTGTATTTTCTGCGATTGTCTTATAGTAGTTGTACAACTCATCCTGTGTCTGGGATACAAACATCGGTGTCAGTACGGAAACTGCATCAACTCCGACCTCCTCACAGATCTTTACCAGTCTGATAACTCCTCTTGTTGTAATGTGGCTTGCTCCGCCGTAGACCGGAACACGTCCTGCTGTCTCATCAACGACTGTCTCAAGGATCTTTCTGTATGTATCATCATCGAATGCGTAGAATTCTCCGGTTGTTCCAAGTGGAAACAAACCGTGAACTCCGTTGTCGATCAGGTGATTTACCATCTGTCTTAATACCGGATAGTTTACTTCACCCTCGTCTGTTAATGGTGTAATAATTGGAGGGATAATTCCCTTTGGTACGAATGTCATAATAAAAAACTCCTTTCAATTTATAGCACAAACTGTAATAACAGTAATTCTATAATTCCAACGCCTGCCATGATCAATGACACTGCTGTTTTACATCTTACCTGATCTTTTAATTCTGTCAGACCGAACATTCCATTGAATACCCAGAATCCGCTATCATTGAAGTAGGAGAATGAAATTGCTCCTACACAACAGGAAGCTGCGAGCAGGATTGGGGATACACTGATTGATGCCATCAGTGGTGCTGTCAGGGATGCTGCTGTTGTGATTGCTACTGTTGCAGATCCAAGCGCGATTCTCATCAGTGCTGCAATGATAAATGGAATCAGGATTGCCGGAAGCGGAAGTCCTACAACTGTCTCTCCAAGAACATTTCCGATACCGCTGACTTTGATTACATTTCCAAGAGAACCGCCGGCTCCTGTGATCAGCATGATAATACCTGTATCTTTGATTGCTGTATCCATGATACCGATAACTTTTTTATTATCTTCTTTTCTTACCAGTCCATAGATTGCAATGATTGTTCCAACACCAAGTGCGAAGATTGGTTCACCTACAAGACTGATGATTGTGTTTGCCACTCCTTCACCTGTTCCAAACAGTCCCCAGAATGTTTTAACAAAAATCAAAACAATCGGAATGATAATCGGAAGAATAGATGCTGTGAATGACGGGAGATTCTTCTCTCCTACCAGTTTTTCAACTTCTTCCATGGATTTGATATATTCTTTTTTGAATTCTTTTCTTTCATATCCATGTCCATCTTCATTTGGAATCTGATAGATTTTCTTTCCAATATATTTACAGTAGAATACTACAACGATCAGCATCGGAATAGAAATTCCTGCTCCGATCATAATCATCTGTCCAACATCAACTCCAAGCATTCCGGCTGCTGTCAGCGGTCCCGGTGTCGGCGGCACCAGACAGTGTGTCAGCTGAAGGCCGCAGGCCAGTGACAGTGCAAGTCCTACAACAGAGATTCCTGTTACGGAAGACATTGCTTTTACAAGTGGTGCAAAAATAACGATTGCAGAATCTGCGAATACCGGGATAGATACAACCCATCCTGTGATTGCCAGTGCCCATTCTTCTTTTCTCTTACCGATTACACGGATGAAAGTAAATGCAAGCTGTTCCGCTGCTCCTGAAACTTCAAGGATTCCTCCCATCATAACTCCAAGTCCGATTATGATACCGGTACTTTTCAATGTGTTTCCAAATCCGTCTTTGATAGCGGTCATAACGCCGACTGTCGTTTCTCCGGCTGCATTTGTAATATCTGCGACCGGCATGCCCCCGATCAATCCTGTAATCAATGCTGCGAGCAATAATGCAATAAATGTATGTACCTTTGTCTTCATAACCAGGACGATCATTATCGCTATTCCGATCACCAGCCCCAGCATCATTCTGGTTGATTCACTCATAGTTCTTACCTCTCTTAATTCTTTTTCTCAACAGATGTATCAGAAATCTTCTCGTAATATTTTACGATTGCACTGTGATCATCTTTTTCATTTCCGTCTGCCTTAAGTGACTGCATGATCTCCATTACCTGTGAAGTAAGTGGAAGTGCTGCATTTACTGCATGACCTGCATTCAGTGCGTTATTCAGGTCTTTGATATGGAGTTCAATACGGAATCCCGGTTTGAAATTGTGAGCCATCATCATTGGTGCTTTTGCATCAAGCACTGTAGATCCTGCAAGACCTCCGCGGATAGCTTTATATACAAGCTCCGGATCTGCATCATTTTTCACTGCAAGTGTCAGTGCCTCAGACACTGCCGCAATATTCAATGCTACAATCACCTGATTTGCGAGCTTTGCTACATTTCCGGATCCAAGTTCTCCGACATACACTACAGATCCTGCCATCGCCATTAATAAATCATAGTACTTATCAAAGTTCTCTTTGCTTCCTCCGACCATAACAGAAATTGTTCCGTCGATCGCCTTTGGCTCTCCACCGCTGACCGGTGCATCCATTAAGTCAATTCCCTTTTTGTTCAGCTCTGCTCCGATTTCTTTCGACTGTACCGGATCGATCGAACTCATATCGATCACGATCGTTCCTTCTTTTGCTGCGGAAGCGATTCCGTTTTCTCCTAAACAGACTTCTCTGACCTGAGGAGAATTCGGAAGCATTGTGATGATCACCTGACAGTTCTCTGCCACCTCTGCCGGGCTTCCTGCTGCCTGTGCTCCCTCCGCTGCCAATTCTTCTACGCTTGCCTTGCTTCTGTTATATACAACAGCTTCATATCCTGCTTTCATAAGGTTTCTGCACATTGGTTTTCCCATAATTCCAAGTCCGATAAATCCAACTTTCATTGTTCTTCTCCTCTCAGATTTCTGATATTTTGTATTACTGCTATTTCAACTTGTTCCTAATCGTCTTTGATAATTCGCGCGCTTCTTGTTTCCTGCCTTGCCTTTGGTCAGGTAACTTATCTATCTGACATGCATATTGTACAAAACTGAGTACAAAGATTCCATTGACAGATTGTTCAATGGAGTGTGCTCTGATTTATGTAGATTTCATAAGTTTTCATTTTTTGAATTATGTATTTCATTTTTATTTCATTATGTTTCGCTTCTGTTTTTTCTTATTTGTTTCAATTTCAATTTCTTTCCATTCATTTCATCATATGTAATCATTTTTTCATTTTTTGAAACATTATGAATTCTGCACAAATTCTCACTTCATTTTTATACATAACAAAATACAGTTTTTCACATCAAAAAAGGAGACAGTTTTAAACTATCTCCCTGTATACATTTACCTGTTCCTATAGTAATTCATTTCCACCATAATTGGCTTCTATTCCATACTTTTTCATTCTTCTCCAGAGAGTTGTCGTGCTGATACCGAGCTCTTCTGCCACCAGTTTCCGGTTTCCGTGGAAACGTTCAAGCAGCTCCTCAAGTTCATCTGTCTCCTGAGAACGATACACAAGAATCCTCTTCTCTCCATGAGATTCTTCCACATGTGGAAACAGTTCGTCATATAAATTTTGAAGAACGACTTCATCAATCATGCGTTTTTTGGCTGTAAGAACAAGTCGTTCACAAAATGACCGTAGCTGGATCCCATTCCCTGTCCACCTCAGTTCCTGCAGCTTCTTATATGCTCCTTCTGTTACGCTAAGCGGACGGTTGTATTTTTCCTTATATATCTTCAATTCTTTATCAAAACAATTTCTCAGATCCTCCGGGCGTTCATTCAATGAAGGAATCTCAAGTACCAGGCTCTGCAGCATATAATATAATTCCTCGCTAAACTCTCCCTTTTCCACCAGATGTTTCAGATTTATCTTTGATGATCCTATGATTCTTACATCCAACGTGTCAAGTGGCTGTGCATCTGTTCTCATCTGCGCCCTGCTTAACATTGTACGCAAAATCTGATGCTGTACACGCAAAGTCAGATGCTCGATTCCTTTAATAAATAAGGTTCCGTGATTTGCCTTTATCATTGCACCCTTTGCACCAAAAGTTGAAACTGTATCTCCGGCTTCTCTTCGGAAAAGCTCTTCCATCTGATGTTCTTTATCCATTCCCCGCATATTAATGCTGACATATGGACCCACTTTGCGGATACTATTATTGTGAATTGCTTCTGCCAAAAGATAATCCTCTGTACCTGCCTGCCCATAAATCATAACTGCGTGTTCAGACAAGGCATACATTTTCGCAGTTTCAAGCATTTTTCGCATCTGTGCATTCTCTGTCTGAATATCTTCAAATTTGGTCTGCGCCGCAAATCCATGCAGCAGCATATCTCCCTGGATATCCTTGGTCTTTTTTGAATTGTCTGCCAGCTTCTGAAGAGACAAAATTGCTCCTGTAATCTGATTGTCATACTGGATTGGTGCAATCATTGCCATCCAGGTCTTTTTCCTGACAGAAACAGAAGTGGAATAGCTTTCGCTCTTTCCGCTTAAAATATTCTCGATCAAGAGCGAATCGATTCCGGGGAGAATCTCCGTCAGGCTCTTTCCAACCAGATCTTCACTATTCTTTCCTAACAAATTTTCAACCAGTTTATTGACTACAATCACTCTTCCTTCTGCGTTCACCTTGATAATTCCATTAAAGGACGTATCCAGTACTGTTTCAAACTGCGCAGTATTACGCTTCTCACTTTCAGCTGCATAGGACGCATTCTTCGCTGCAAGAAGGGCTTCTTTTAGCGATTCTTCCGTTGATTGATAAAACAGTGTCGAATATCCCATCGTTTCTGCTGCTCTGCAGGTTCCTTCTCCACCAATGATCAGATCCGGTCTTTCCTCAAAATCTGCAATAATGCTTTCAGCCTCTTCAATACGTTTTAGATAAATCACATCCAGTCGTATATCAAACAGCTGCTCCATATACGACATATCACAGAGCATATTTTCAAATGCGATCAATGCAATATGTGGATGCTCTTTCTTAAGAATCGTCTTTGCTTTCTGAATGAGCAGACCAATCTCCTGTGCATGAAAACGAATCTCAACAACAGGAATATTTGTATATTCTTTAATTAACTTCGCCTGATATCCTCTGGCAACCAGAATATGGGCTCCGGCCTCCACTGCAATTCTTGCTTTATTCACTGCATCTACTGTATGCACAGCCTCAAGATAGACCACATCCAGATGATTTTCTTCTATAATTTTTCTCGCCGGTTCGACCATCCGCTCTTCCGGGAGAAACATTCCTATTTTAACCATAATAAATGCCTCCGACCATAATTCACTTTCTTTTACCTTATCACGCACTTCACTATTTTATCAACAAATTTATTCCCTACAATTATAAAAAGAAAAAGAATCTTCTCCGCAGCATTTGGGACAAGATTCTTTTTCTGTTCGTGTATTTGCCGGCCGCAGCACGCTCTGCGGCCAGCTCTATATTCTTTTTAGGAGACTAAGAATTTTTCAAAAACATATCTTAGGTAATCGGTGCCGGATTAAAGATGCACAGATCATTGTGGAGTTTATATTTTTCTGCAAAACTCTGATCTTTTCCGCTTGCAACCGCAATAATTTTATTAAATAATTCTGTACCGATATCTGAGATCTGTGCTTCACCCGTAGCAACCGGACCTGCGTTGATATCGATCAGATCCTGCCACATCTCTTTCATCTCATTTCTGGAACAGACTTTAATAACCGGTGCTGCTGCAAGTCCATAAGGTGTTCCTCTTCCGGTCATAAATACCTGTAGTGTAATACCGGATGCAAGCTGGCAAGGTCCACAGACAATATCACTGGCCGGTGTTGCTGCATAGATAAGACCTTTCTTTGACGGGCGCTCTGCCGGAGATAATACTTCTACGATCGGTGAGCTTCCTGATTTAGCAATTGATCCCATTGCTTTTTCTACAATATTACAAAGTCCACCTTTCTTATTTCCCGGAGTTGGATTAGCGCTTCTGTCAACATTTCCCTCTTCCAGATAGTGGTCGTACCATTTCATCTCTGCCGCAAGCTTGTCGCAGACTTCTTTGCTCACACAGCGTTCTGCGATATAATGTACGCCGTCCCTTACTTCTGTAACTTCTGAAAACATTACGGTTGCACCTGCATTTACAAGCATATCTGCTGCGTATCCGGCAGATGGGTTTGCGCTGACGCCTGAAAATGCATCACTTCCGCCACACTGCATACCGATGCAAAGATCGGAAAGCGGTAATGTTTCTCTTCTTCTCTGATTAAGAATTGCAAGTTTTTTATCTGCCATCTCCATAATGGCATTTACCATGGCATCGAAACCTTTCTGTTCCTGAAGAACAATTACATTTTCCGGGGAAATATCTGCCTCGTCCAGCAATTTTTCCACTGTTAATTTCTCACATCCAAGCGCAACAACCATCACCTGTCCGCCAAAATTCGGATGATGTACAAGATTGCGTAAAGCACGGATCGGCACTTTCGCCTCCGGTGCATTGATTGCGACACCACATCCATACGCATGATTGATTGGAACTACGTCATCCACATGCGGATATTTTGGAAGCAGTTCTTCTTTGATTCTCTTCACCGCCACATTAAGTACACCAGTTACACACTGAACCGTTGTGCTGATTCCAAGAATGTTTCTCGTTCCTGCGTATCCACCATTTGGATTCCTATATCCTTCGAATGTTGTTACCGGCGGTGTCGGAAGATCTGTTACAATCTTTTTTCCATACTCCATATCATCAACAGATGGTGGTGTCGGAAGCTCCAACATAAATTCATTGATCCAGTCTCCCTTTTCAATATCTTCCAGAGCATACCCCAGAATAACACCGTAACGAATCACTGGCTGTCCCTTTGGGATTCTCTCAAGCGCTACTTTATGAGCCTGTGGAATATCCTGACGGGTAACCAGATCTTCTGAAACCTGTGTTCCGGCTTTGATTTCTTTCACTGCAATTGCAACATTGTCTGCTTCATTCACTTTTACAAGAAGTCGCTTTGCCATGAATGATTCCTCCTTTTCACTTAGCAAGAAATGTTTCGTTTTTCTTTACTATTCTTTATGGTTTTATCATACGCTCTTACTGTTAATAAGTAAAATTCATTGTTTTTCTACTTCTCTTAATTTTTTTAATAGTTTTTCTTGTCAGTCCATATCGATCGAATTATACTGAAAATAGAAATGTAAAGGCTCATTCACAGAATCAGTAGAAAGGTTATTCCTATGGATTTAAAACAGATTGAATATATTTTAAAAATTGCAGAAGAACAAAATATTACCCATGCAGCCGAAAAGCTATTCATCACCCAGTCTGCCCTCAACCAGCAGCTTCTCAAGCTGGAAAAAGAGCTCGGCACTCCGCTATTCTACCGTTCCCGGACTGACTGGCACCCAACCCCTGCCGGCGAAATCTATCTCAACGCAGCAAAAGACATTCTTCTTATAAAGAAGAATGCCTACAATCAGATTCACGATCTCTGCGAAGCACAGAAAGGTCATATCACTCTCGGATTCACTCCCGGCCGCGGAATTGCCATGTTCACCAATGTTTATCCAAAGTTCCACAATATTTATCCATGTATAGAAGTGGAACCGATTGAACGTAGCGTTCGCGATCAGCATCCACTTCTCTTATCCGGTGAACTTGACCTTGGTTTTATGACTCTGACCAGGTCGCAGAAGAAATCAGGAATCATTTATGAAACGCTTGCTTCGGAAGAAATGGTTCTTGCTGTTCCTACAAAACTTGTAACTGCCTTAGATATGAAGAACGGTGATCTGGCTCTGCTCAAAGAAGAGCCTTTTGTCCTCACACAGAAAACTTCTACCATCCGGGAGATCGTTGATTCCGTTTTTAAAAATGCCGGATTTACCCCTAATGTTCTGTTCGAAACTTCAAATAACCATGCGATCATCTCTATGATCCATGAAAATATCTGCTGTGGAATTTTACCGATGTATTATATGGATCTGGAAGATAAGGCAATTACCTATTTTCAATTACCTGACCATCCTTCCTGGGAGATTGTTGCTGCATATCGCAAGGGACATTATATCAGCAAGCCGGCGCGGACACTGATCGAGCTTGCGGGAAATTATTTCTACTCTTGTAACACTTCGCTTGCAGTGCTAAAATAAGCGCAGAATAGATAGATGCCGTCATGGCGATATCTCAAACACATACAACAGGCTCAGACTTTCAGAGGTGATATAAATGGAATCAAAGATAGAAAACAGAATCAACGAATGCATTTCACATCTAGACATTACTTACTCTTATCAGCTGGCAAAGCAGATGGAGACTCACAAAACCAATCCGGTACTCGGTTTCCGAACCGCCGGTTCTGATGCGGAACATAAGACAGGGGATTTTTTATATGAAGAAATGAAACGCATCGGACTTCAGCATGTGACGAAGGATGAATTTTGGCTGGATTCCTGGACCTTTGAACGTGCCGTGCTTCGTTTCCGGGATCAACATGGAGAACTGCATACTTGTCAGATGGGTGCTTATCAGACGAATTTTGAGACAGATGGATTCGAGACTTATGATCTTGTCTATGTCGGCCGTGGAACCGCATCGGACTATGAAGGGCTCAATGTCCGTGGAAAGCTCGTTCTTGCTGATATCAACCAGCGTGATGAATGGTGGATCAACTATCCGGTCTATCAGGCATATTTGAAAGGGGCTGTTGGATTGATTGCTGTCCAGACACAAGGCTATGCTGAAATTGATCCGCAAGCACTCAATGCTCAGGATATCGCCGGACCGGAATATGCCCCTGCATTCTCTCTTTCGAGACTGGATGCTTCTTATTTAAAAGAACTTCTCTGTCCCGAAGATCCTGCAGTATCTCATCCGTCCTCTGTCGCAGTTGAACTCAACGCCTCTTCCTGGGTTGAACGTAACCGCCCGGCTTATAACATTACCGGATATCTTCCGGGAACTGCCGCTTCTGAAGGGGACGACCGGATGATTCTGCTTTCCGCACACTACGATTCCTATTTTGACGGATTTCAGGATGACAATTGTGCGGTCTCTATGACATTTGGAATCATAAAGGCTCTGATTGACAGTGGCTATCAACCGCGCTATACAATCGCAGTATGTGCCCTTGCTGCCGAAGAGTGGGGTGTCTGTGATTCTAAATTCGACTGGTCAACCGGAGCCTGGAACCAGGTATTCCGTGTTCACCCGGAATGGCAGGGCCGCGTGATCGCTGATCTCAACTTTGAACTTCCGGCTCACGCCCATAACACACAGGATGCAATCCGCTCTACTTATGAGTCTGCTGATTTTCTGAAACATTTTTGCGAAAATATAACTGTTCCGAAGGAGGCTTACCCTGATGGACTGACAGTACTTGCACCAATCGAGACATGGTCGGATGATTTTTCCATCGCCATCTCCGGTATTCCATCTACCGTAAATGATTTCAGCGCAGGACCGTTTATGGAAACGCATTACCACTCCCAATATGACAATGAAGAGTTCTATCAGGAAGCAGTTTACCGTTTCCACCATGAGCTCTATACAAGGCTTTTAGTTACACTGGATCAGCTGACACTTCCGCCACTTGACTTTTCCAGACATTTTCTGGCAATGAAAAGTTCCGTCGCCGACTGTCTTGCAGCACAGTCCAATGCCCCGGCAGAAGTATTGGAAGAAATTCCGGCGCTTCTGGAAAGTATTTCAAAGGTATGTGAATCTGCCGATTTATTATATGAAAAGATTCAGGAAATCAACAACCATACTGTTTCCGCTGACTTCCCAATGGTGTCCGGACTTTCTTCTAAACTGCTGCACATTTTCCGGAAGATGCAGGACTACTTCGTCCGCCTCGACTGGCAGGACGCAGTCTGCTTCCCTCATGCTGCTGCCAGTCAGAACCTCTGTCACCTGGAGCAGGCAGTCCATGCACTGGAAAGCCAGAACATCACCGCCGCACTGGAGGCACTCTATGAAGTTGATAATAACTGCTACGCATTTTTATTCGATGAAGAAGTCTATTATCACTTTACGGAATATATTTTACATCAGCCAAAAGACCGTCTGATGTGGGGCGCCGGACGCATTCTTCACCATGAGAATCTCTACGGCCTTGTCCAGCGTCTGAAAGAACTGGATCAGATGGCAATCCCAGGTTCTCTTGATGTTGAGATCAGAAGACTTGAAGCCGCTATCCGCCGCCAGCAGGCCTACTTAAAAGATGATTTACATTATATGAAACAATCTGTTGATAAAATCCAGGCTTTGATAAACGATTGCCTTGAAACATCATCACATTATAATAAAGAAAAGAATGGAGAAAACCAATGAATAGCGATAAGCTCTACAAAGTACAGGAACAGGATCTTGACCGCCTTAAAGAAATACTGACCGTCTGCTTTCAGAACGACCCGCTCTACAGCACTCTGATCGAAGATGAAGCAACAAAAGAACGTCTGCTGCCACATCTTCTTGAGTGCGACGTAACTGAATTATTTGAAACCTGTGAAGTCTTTGCTGACAGCCCTGAATTGAAGGGAGTCCTGATCCTTTCTGACGAATCCGATCACCGTCATGCATTTTATAATTATTTTGTCAGCCTGAAAGAAAGCCTCATCACAGACGGCTGGCTGCTCCACGAGGATCCGACTATGAAGACATTTTTCAACTTTGTCCTCGGAAAAGATTACCTCAACTCCGCTTGGACAGCACAGCTTCATGAAACGCGAAGACTTCATGTCATCTACCTCGCCGTTGATCCGAAATTTCAGCATCACGGTCTCGCAGAAATGATGATGAATGAAGTCATTGCCTGCGCCGACCGCAATGATATGATGATCTCTCTTGAGACACATAATCCGAACAATGTGCCATTTTATGAGCATCTTGGATTCAAGACATTCGGAATCGTGGAGAAACCTCATTTTCAGTTAAAACAATATTGTATGATCAAAGAATTGTAAATGTTCTGTACACCTGTTCCGCAGTATCTGCCAGGTTTCTCTTAGCATTTTCATTCTTCATTGCCTCTTCCAGCGTAACCACACCACGCAGGATAGGGAAAAATGCATCAATACCGTGTTCATTACATTTTCTGGCATCTCTTTCGACTGCGCCTGCAAATGCAAGTACCGGCTTGCCGTATTTCTTTGCAAGTGCAGCCACTCCAACCGGAGCTTTTCCCATTGCTGTCTGACCATCCATCCGGCCTTCCCCCGTGATGACAAGATCTGCATCCTTTACATACTCTTCTAACTGTGTCTCTTCCAACACGATTTTAATTCCTGATTCCAACACAGCATCTGTAAATGTGAGAAATGCGAATCCAAGGCCTCCTGCTGCTCCTGTTCCTTCCTGCTTTGCATCTGCCTTTGGGAATTTTTCTTTCGCCAATGCTGCATAATATCCTAGCCACTGATCCATCTGACAGATCATCTCCGGTGTTGCACCTTTCTGAGGACCAAATACTGCACTGCATCCCTGTTCTCCGCAAAGAGCATTTGTTACATCACACGCAATCTTAAACTTACACTCTTTTAATTCCGGAAGCACATAAGTATCTGTGATTTGCTCCAAAACCTTCAACCCCTTTGCACCAAATGGAACCTGATTTCCGTCTTTGTCAAGGAAACCGTAACCTAATGCCTGAAGCATCCCGACTCCCCCGTCATTTGTCGCACTTCCGCCGATTCCGACGAGAAAACGTCTGCATCCCTTGTCAATCGCATCACGAATTACTTCTCCCACGCCATATGTTGTTGTATTCAGCGGATTTCTCTCTTCATCAGAAACCAATGTAATTCCTGCTGCCCCCGCCATCTCGATCACAGCTGTTTTTGTGCTTTCAATGATACCATACTCACAGATCACCGGTTCGCCAAGTGGTCCTGTCACCTGTACTTTCTGTAATGTTCCGTTCATTCCGGATACAAGAGCCTCTACTGTACCTTCCCCTCCGTCAGCTAACGGTCTTACAATCACTTCTGCATCCACATCCACTCTTTGGATTCCCTCTGCCACTGCCTGTCCTGCTTCCATAGAAGTCATACTTCCTTTAAATGAATCAATCGCTGTTACTATTTTCATAATGAACTCCTTTCCATGTCTGTTCTGTGTTTTATTAATATTAGGATACCAAATTTCTTGTTTCTCAAATATGTTATAGGTAACATTATTTTAAATTAATTTTATTATTATTTGTTATATATAACATTTTATAGTAAAATGGTAACTGTTCAGAGCCAAGCAAAATTTCATAAAACAGATGTAAAATGCTTGCATTTTTAAGACTGTTTTTGAAATTTTATTTGGCGGATACGCCACACCGACGAAATGCGTAGCATTTTGGAGGTTGGCTCTGAACAGTTATGTCAAAAGAAAGGATATAATAAAAAATCTATGATAACTAAAATTGACCGCGAACTCGCAGAACAAATCGTAAATACAATCAAAGATGTCTGTGATCATGACATCAACTTTATTGCTCCATCCGGTATCATTCTCGCCAGCACAGACTCATCCCGTGTCGGAACCTTTCACGAGATTGGACAACAGGTCGCTGCTTCCGGTTCTGTACTGGAAGTAACAGAAGACAACAATTTTTCTGGCACAAAACAGGGAATCAATCTTCCGCTTTATCATAATGAACATCTGTTGGCCGTCATCGGAATTACCGGTATACCTGATAAAGTCCGCAGTTATGCTTATCTCGCAGAACGCATCACCAATCTTCTGATCCGGGAGCAAGAACTAAATCAGTACAGCCGCAGACAGGCCGATAAAAAACATTTTGTCATTCAGTCTTTGATCAGAAATGAAACCGACAATCAGGAATACCTCACCTCCTGTCTACATGAATTTAAGATTGATCTCAACACAAAGAAAAGAATTGTTCTTATTCGCACAAATAAACAAAATCCAATTACAAACCGCTCTATTTTAGAACAGAAAATTCAACAAATGTTTGCACAGGCACATGTCTGTCTTCACACATTTAATTATCCGGGGGATTTTATTGCTTTGATTGAAGAAACTGATTTTGAAAAACAGAATTATATTTTTAAACTCTTTGCAAAAGAACATTTCGATATTTTAGATATTGCAGTTGGAAAACCGACATCACTCTTCCAGCTCCATATCTCCTATCGATCTGCTGAAACTGCTTTGCACAGCCTTATAATTTCATCTGAACACTATGTTATTTTTGATGATTTGACACTTGAACTGATTCTTTCTACGATCACACCGGAAAATCAGAAAGAATTTTTAGCCAAGACAATCGCCCCGCTCAATGAACAAGAACTGCACCTGCTGGAAGTTTATTTTTCTGAAGAAATGTCCCTTGCCGCCACAAGCGAACGACTCTTTCTCCATAAAAATACATTGCAGTATAAATTGAATGCGATTCAAAAGAAATGTTCACTGAATCCGAGGAAATTTCAGGATGCGGTGCTGCTTTATCTGGCTGGGAAGATTAAATAACCGTACAACTTGATTTTAGCAGGGGTAAAAATATACCCCTGCGCAATCTTGCGCTTTCATCTCGGTAATTGAATTGCCGAGGATTCCCGCTTATTGTCCTAAAATAATGGTTTTTGTTTTCGGATAGGGGAAATAGCATATATCAGGGACATTTTGAGTAGTTAAAGGAGAGTCTATTTTTAGAGGATTCTCTCCATTGGAGTATTCTGCATTATATTCTTTTAGTGACAAAAAATTATTATCTGTTGGTTGTGCAGAGTATGTTTTGTTATAACTTGGAATTGATAGGTAATCTTGAGAATTTGTTTTTAGAGGATTTTCTCCATTGGAGTATTCTGTATTATATTCTTTTAGTGACAAAAAATTATTATCCGTTGGGTGTGCAGAGTATGTTTCGTTATAACTTGGAATTGATAGGTAATCTTGAGAGTCTGTTTCGTGTACATATATTGTCATGGCAGATGATAAAAGTAATAAAAATGCGGAAAATAAACATATAACCTTTTTCATATAATTTCCCCTTTCAATAAAAAATTTGATTTGATTTTTTATGACTTCCAGTGGAATTACCTCTCTTTTAACAATAAAATATTGATTTGCACAATTAAAAACTGTTTATATATATAATAATAGTAGTATTTTCTGTGAATTGTCAATGGGATTTAATACATTGAATCTATCAAAAATAATATAGCAAGGGGAGAAAGAATCCCTCCATTAAATCTTTATTCCTCCTGTTTTACTTTCTGCCAACATGTGCTATAATCGTAAAAGCATGAATGTTGCTTATCATTATCTATACGCAGCAGACAAATAAGAAAAAGAACTAGAACAGAATAAATCATTTAAGGAGTATAAAATTATGAAAATCATTGTATTAGCAGGAGGCTTAAGCACAGAACGTGACGTATCACTTTCTTCTGCTGCCGGAATCTGTCGTACATTAGTTGAAAAAGGACATGATGCATTTCTTCTGGATGTATTCATGGGATTAGAGAATGCGCCGGAGAATCTGGAGGATGTCTTTACTCTTCCGGATCACGGACTTGAGATTGTGAAGAATATCAGCACGGAGGAACCGGATCTTGAAGCTGTCAAGGCTTCCCGTCCGGATCAGTCAGACTGCTTCTTTGGTCCGAATGTAATCGAACTTTGCCGTCTGGCTGACATTACTTTCCTCGGTCTTCACGGTGGAGAAGGTGAGAACGGAAAGCTTCAGGCATCTTTCGATCTGCTTGGTATTAAATATACAGGACCTGACTCTCTTGGATGTGCGGTTGCAATGCACAAAGGTGTTGCAAAGCAGATTTTCCTTGAGTCTGGCGTAGACACTCCGGGAGGTGGAACGATTTATAAGAACTCTGAAGATCAGTCTTACCAGTCACTTGGTCTGACACTTCCTGTTGTTGTTAAACCTTGCTCAGGTGGTTCCAGTATCGGAGTATATATTGTAAATACAGATGAAGAATATGCAGAAGCTCTGAAGAAGTCCTTCCGCTACGAAGATGAACTTGTTGTTGAGCCATACATTAAGGGGCGTGAGTTTGCATGCGGTATCATTGACGGAACAGCACTTCCTCCGATCGAGATCATCCCGAAGACAGGATTCTTTGATTATGCGAATAAATATCAGGACGGAGCTACTTCTGAAGTATGCCCGGCTGATATTCCGGAAGAAGTTGCAGAGCGCATGAAGGAACTTACTGTAAAAGCGTTCAATGCACTGAAACTTAATGTTTACAGCCGTGCAGACTTCCTGCTTGACGCAGAGGGTAATCTGTTCTGCCTGGAGATGAATACCCTTCCTGGAATGACTTCCGCAAGCCTTCTCCCGAAGGAAGCTAAGGTTTATGGAATCGAATACGGCGATCTTTGCGAACTGATCATTAAGAAGTCCATGGAGGCAAGATATTAATGAAACATATGACATTATCTGAAATCACAGATGCCTGCTGCGGAATTTATTGCGGTGATCCTGCATTCTTAGACTGTGAGGTCTCAAGTGTTGCGATCGACAGCCGTAAAGTAATAAAAGATACTCTTTTCGTTGCGATCAAAGGTGCCCGTGTTGACGGACACAGTTTTATTCCGCAGGTCATGGAAGCAGGTGCACTCTGTTCCCTCTCTGAGCAGGATCTTGGTGACGTTGATTATCCTTATATCCGCGTTTCATCCTGCACAGAAGCATTGAAAGACTTAGCTGAACACTATCGCCGTTCCCTCGATATCAAAGTTGTAGGTATCACTGGAAGTGTTGGAAAGACAAGCACAAAAGAAATGATCGCATCTGTACTTTCCGAGAAATATAATGTACTGAAAACAGAAGGAAACTTCAACAATGAGATCGGACTTCCTCTGACCGTATTCAATATCCGTGAGGAACATGAAGTTGCAGTTCTTGAGATGGGAATCAGCCACTTTGGAGATATGAAACCACTGGCTAAGATTGCCCGCCCGGATGTGTGCGTGATCACTAATATCGGATATGCACATCTTGAAAATCTTGGAACAAGAGACGGAATCCTAAAGGAAAAGAGTTCCATGACAGACTACATGAATCCGAAAGGTTCTGTTATCTTCAACGGGGATGATGATAAGCTGAAAAGCTACACTTCCCGTGATGGAAGAACTCCTGTTTACTTCGGTCTTACCTCTTCCTGCCCGTTCCATGTGGAAAATATTGAACGTAAAGGATTAAAAGGAACGTACGCTGAGTTTGTTACTCCAACATCCCGTTTCCATGCACATATCTCAATCCCGGGAGATCATATGATCTATAACGCTTTAGCCGGAGTTGCTGTCGGATATGCACTTGGCATGAATAATGATGAGATTGCACGCGGAATTGAAAAGCTCGTTCCGATTGCCGGACGTAACAACCTGATCGAAGCAAAACATTACACGATCATTGATGACTGCTACAATGCCAATCCGGCATCTATGAAGTCCTCTCTTGACGTACTTGCATATGCAGACACAAGAAAGGTCGCTATCCTTGGCGATATGGGCGAACTTGGTGCCGATGAGCTTGCGATGCACCGCGAAGTCGGAGCATATGCAGCATTTAAAAACACTGATGTTTTGGTCTGCATCGGAGCACTTTCTAAAGATATGGCAGAAGCTGCAAAGGAAACTGTTCTTGCAACAGAGAAGAACATGAAAGTTTTCCATTTTGACACAAAAGAAGACTTTTACCAGAACATGGGACAGATTCTCAAAGAAAATGATACGATTCTGGTCAAAGCTTCCCACTTTATGGAATTCCCTGAGATTGTGAAGATACTATCAGAAGAAGCATAAGCTGAAACCACACTGAAAATATAAGTCAGTCTTAAAAAAGAGTTGAAACTTCTGTCCGGACCATTCTACTGTCCCGGACAAGCAAGGTTCAACTCTTTTTTTCTCACGCTTGTTCTATCTTCTATTCCGTTTTCTTACTCTATCCCGAGTGCTTTTCCTACCATCTGGAACTCTCCTTCATAAATGCAGTTCGGCAGGGTACCATCCACAATACCCCTCCTGCATTCTTCGAAATCCATCCAGATCACTTCTTCCACTTCAGATTCCTGTAATTTCAAATTTTTAATGTCCACTGGTTCTCTATAAAGGTATACGATACTGCGTTCATTGTCACGGAATGGTTTTCCATGAAATTCAGCTTCAAACTGTCCTCTGTGTGTTCCGATAAACTGAAGCTGATCTTCTCTTGCATGAATTCCAAGTTCTTCTTTCATCTCACGCAATGCACTTTCCATCAGTTCATCCCCGGCACTGACATGCCCTGCGGAAGAAATGTCATACGCTCCCGGGTTCGAATCTTTACATTCACTTCGTTTCTGAAGGAGTACATCATAACCACTCTCCTGATTCGGACGTACAATCCAGATGTGTACCGTTGCATGCAATGTGCCATCTCTATGTGCAACACCGCGTTCTTTCACCTGTCCGGTTTTATTTCCATCTTCATCAATCACATCAAAAAGTTCCATCGTCTTTCCGTTGAGTGCCACATACTCAAGCACATCAGATTTATTATACACAAGCTTTAAAGAGAAAAATTCCTCTTCTTCGTCCATCAGACGGAAGAAAATCTTGTCTCCCTCCCATAGATTCAGGTCTTTTATCTTTTCTTTCTCCACCCATTCAAGAATCCCCTCGTCACATTCGATCGGATCACCTGTAAATCCGTCTGCTGTATACAGTGACATATATTCCACCACATCTTCTCCATATACAAATGTCACGATTCCTCTGTATTTCCAGGAAGTCAATGTATAACCGGTCTCCTCCTTCACTTCACGCAGAAGGCATTCCTCCGGACTCTCTGCATATTCAAAATGTCCGCCAACGCCGATCCATTTATCTTTATTCACATCATTTTTCTTCACTACTCTGTGAAGCATCAGATATTTTCCGTCTTTTTCAATATAACATAATGTGCTTTGTCTGTTCATCGTACCTCTCTTTTCTTTTCACTATCTCTATGTCTGATGCAGGTACACAATCGCTTAACCTGCAGATTTTATCCGCTTGAACCCAACAACTATACTGTAGTTACTGTTCACACGGTGTGCGACCAGTAACTACAGTATAACATATTTCTTTATGAGCTGAACCTTAACTTGTAAACTGTACGCAACTAAATTATAATGATATTGGGGATAAAAGCCCCAACTATGTTATCTATGGGAACGATGCGTTGCTGATTCACGCATGTGAACCGCAGCAACAATTCAATGGGGGATACTATTTATGTGGTCAAGAAAAGAGCTCAAGAAAAAGGCGCGTATTTTAATAAAATCAAACTATTGGAGAAGTGTATCTGTCTGCTTTCTGATTGCAATGCTCACGGCTTCGTATCCAATTTCCCGCTCTTTATTTTTGAATTATTTTCCTGATAAGATTCAGACAAAGACAGCGCTTATTTTACCTGTTTTTATTTCTGCTGAAAGCTTCAGCAGTGCATTTCTCGATTTTATTCCTGATAATTTCATAGCCGCTGCCTTTTTGCATACGGTTCAAAATTACCTGAAGCGTCCGGACTTTATTGTCACTTCGTTTCTTACACTTGGGGTCATTCTTTCACTTTTATATAAGTTTTTTATCAGCAATCTTTTGATTATCGGTGAGAAACGTTTTTTTGTTGAATCTTATAACTATGAAGATACGAATATTTCTAAAATATTCTTTTTATATAAGTTGCGTTACCTGGCAAATCCTTCCTGGGTGATGTTCTGCTACACGCTTTTTCAGAAACTTTGGGATTTAACAATTATCGGTGGAATTATTAAGCATTATGAATATAGCATGATTCCATATATCCTCGCAGAGAATCCAAAAATCAGTCAAAAGAATGCCTTTTTTCTCTCTAAACAGCTTACAAAAGGAAATAAATGGAAGCTCTTTTTGTTAGATTGTTCTTTCCTCGGCTGGGAGCTTTTATCTCTCTTTACACTTGGAATTCTGGACATCCTTTATGTCCGCCCGTACAAAATGAACTGTAAAGCATCCTTATATCTGTTTTTACGAAGAAACTATGTGCTTTCAAGAGCTCCTAAATATGAGCAGCTCAATGATTCTTATCTTGAGCATGTTCCTTCTGAAGATGAGCTTCTGATCAGTAAAGCACTTTATGACGATTCTGAAGGTCCTTACACAAAGATCTCTTATTTTGCACCGTATCAGTATCCGGTATTTCTTTTTTCTGTGCAACCACCTATTGCCGCAGTAAAATCACCGGTCAATCCGGCGCAGAATTATGACTTTCTGTCCTGTGTATTTTTATTCCATGCCTTTTCTATTTTCGGATGGCTTTTGGAAATCATTTCTGAACTGCTCAGTTGCGGCACACTGGAAAATGTAACCCTTCGTACGCTTCCATGGCTCCCGTTGTACGGAATCTGTGGTCTGTTTATACTGTTGCTGTTAAAGAAATATATCAAAAAGCCGGCTACTATGTTTATTATCAACTTTATTGTGTATACAGTTCTTGATTATCTCATCCAGCTATTTCTTGATCTTGGCTTTGGAATTGAGCTTCCGAAATATCATTCTTATCTTACTTTCATGAATGGAGAAGCATATCTTGGTGATGGGGCAGTATTTGCACTTCTTGGCTGTGCATTTTTCTATTACTTTGCTCCGCGCTGGAACAGTCTCTTCATGAAATTAAAGAAATGGATGAGAATTTTGATCTGTATCCTTCTGACAACAGTTTTTATATTTGATCTGCTGTCCGGCATAATCCAATATTGATTTTACTGCTAAATAATAGTAAAATCTTAATTATCAGTAAGGTTGGTTTTACTGTTGTGATTTTTTCTAATACAGTATGAACCTGTTCCCCCTGACAAACTATTACAGCTTAGAAGAAAGGGAAATATTATGAAAAAAAGAGTCGTTGTTGCACTGGGACACCGTGCACTTGGAACTACACTTCCAGAACAGAAAGTAGCCGTTAAAAGCACTGCCAAATGTATCGCTGATCTGATTGAAGCAGGCTATCAGGTTGCTATCACACACAGTAATGCTCCGCAGGTTGGTATGATCCACACTGCATTGAATGAATTTGCAAAGAACCATCCGGAATATACAGCATCCCCAATGTCTGTATGTACTGCCATGAGCCAGGGATATATCGGATATGACCTTCAGAACGGAATCCGCGAAGAACTTCTCAACCGTGGTATCTACCGTACAGTCAGCACAGTCCTCACTCAGGTGATCGTAGATCCTTACGATGATGCTTTCTACACACCAACAAAGGTTCTCGGCCGTTATATGAACGCTGAGGAAGCGAATGAAGAACGTAAGAAAGGCAACTTCGTAGTGGAAGAACCTGGTAAAGGTTTCCGCCGTGCTGTCTCTGCTCCGAATCCGGTCAAGATTGTTGAACTTGATGCAGTGAAAGCTCTTCTTGATGCAGATCAGATTGTTATCGCAGCAGGTGGCGGCGGTATTCCGGTACTTGAGCAGGATAATCATTTACGTGGCGCAAGTGCTGTTATCGAGAAAGACCTCGCAGCCGGAAAGCTTGCAGAAGGAATTAATGCTGATCTTCTCATCATTCTTACAAATGTTGAGAAAGTATGTATCAACCTTGGCAAACCGAATGAGGAACCTCTGGATACAATTACTGTTGATCAGGCAAAAACTTACATGGAAGAGGGACATTTTGGAATTTACAACATGCTTCCAAAATTCCGTGCAGCAGTTGAATTCGTAGAAGGACACGAAGGCCGCAAAGCTTACATTACTTCCTTTGATAAAGTCTCTGATGCTCTGAATGGTAAGACCGGAACAGTAATCGAATAGATTGACAGATTGAACTTATTAGAAACATAACCTGGAACAGGCCGTGATTTCACATTTTAATTTTGTGAAATCACGGCCTGTTTTTTACTTTTCATCACAGATTTCTTTCATCCTGTTTTTTTGTGGAATAAGATACTTTTAATTTCAAAATATCTCTTGATTTTTTAGAAATATGTGCTATAGTATATACATATTCGAGATGTAGTATTGAAAACTATATGTTATTATATAGATGTATCGGAGGTAGATTTTATGGAAAAAAAACTTTATATCAAAGAACCTGGAAGCGCAATTACACATTTTATTGGAATGATCATGGCAATTATTGCTGCAATACCACTTCTATACAGAGCAGCTCGTGAACCGAGCAAACTTTATATTGTATCGCTTACAATTTACGCAGCCAGCCTTATCTTGCTTTATGCGGCAAGTACAACATATCATACATTTGATATTTCAGAAAAAGTAAACACTGTTCTGAAAAAGATCGATCACATGATGATCTCCGTTCTGATTGCCGGAAGCTACACACCTGTCTGCCTGTTAGTAATCGGCGGACGCAAAGGTATCACACTGCTATGTATTGTATGGGCATTCGCGATTGTCGGCATCCTTATCAAAGCCTTCTGGGTATTCTGTCCGAAATGGGTATCTTCCGTTTTATACATTGGCATGGGATGGACTTGCGTGCTTGCATTTTCTACAATCCTTGATAATCTGTCAGCTGCTGCTTTCGGATGGCTTTTAGCCGGTGGTATCATCTATACTGTTGGCGGTGTCATCTACGCACTGAAGCTCCCGATTTTCAACAGCAAGCATAAGAATTTCGGAAGCCATGAAATCTTTCATCTGTTCGTAATGGGCGGAAGCATCTGTCACTTTATAGTAATGTATACATTCCTTCTACCGTAAATATAATTTATTGAAACGAAAAGAAGAAGGCTATCAACTACGCTTTATACTGTTATCGTAGTTGATAGCCTTCCTTTTTCATTTCGTTACTATTTACATTTCATGCGACCTGCAACGTATCTCACTATCTCGCATCATACCTTATCCTACATTGAAAACTGGCTCTCATACAGATGATGATAGAAACCTTCCTTCTTCATCAGTACTTCATGATTCCCCTGTTCAATGATTTTTCCATCTTTCATTACGAGAATCACATCCGCCTCACGGATGGTTGACAGACGATGTGCAACAATGAAAGTTGTTCTTCCTTCCATTAGTTTTGCAAATGCCTGCTGAATCTTGATCTCCGTTCTTGTATCGATGGATGATGTTGCTTCATCCAGAATCAACATCGGTGGTCTGCATAACATAACTCTTGCAATACAAAGCAGCTGCTTCTGTCCCTGTGAAAGCCCGCCACCATCTTCTGTGATCCATGTATCATATCCTTTTGGCAGACGACGGATATAATTATGGATATGAGAAGCTTTCGCTGCCTCGACAATCTCTTCTTCCGTTGCATCCGGTCTTCCCATAGCAATATTTTCACGGATTGTACCCGTTTTTAACCAGGTCTCCTGAAGCACCATTCCGTACCCTGCACGCAGACTTTTTCTTGTCGTTTCGCGAATATCTATATCTTCTACTTTAATACTTCCTTCATTCACATCATAGAAACGCATCAGCAGATTGATCAAGGTTGTCTTTCCACATCCGGTCGGTCCGACAATCGCAATACGCTGTCCTGGCTTTACTTCCAGATTAAAATCTTCAATCAGATGCTGACCTGGCAGATAAGAGAATGAAACATCCTCTACTTTCACATTTCCATCAATATCCGTCAGATGAACTGCATGTTCCGGTTCCGGTATCTGCGGTTCTTCATCAATCAATGTAAATACTCTCTGCGCACATGCAATCGCATTCTGAAATTCTGTCACGACTCCGGAAATCTCATTAAATGGCTTTGTGTACTGATTTGCATAGCTCAAGAAACTGGACAATTGTCCTACGCTCATTGCACCGCGTACAACTGCAAATGCTCCGGTAATTCCAACTCCTGTGTAAACCAGACTGTTGACAAATCGTGTCGCCGGGTTCGTGATGGATGAGAAAAATGTTGCCCGCAAGGATGCCTCCTGCAATCTTTTATTCACTTCGTCGAAACGCTCTGTTGCATCTTCTCCGCGCCCAAATGCCTGAACCACTTTCTGGTTTCCGATCATTTCATCAATCAATCCTGTCTGCTCTCCACGTATTTCAGATTGCAGGCGGAACATACGAAATGTTCTCTTTGCAATAAAATTTGCTACAAAGAATGATACCGGTGTGATAAGAACCACAACAAATGTAATCGATACATTTACGGATAACATAAAACAAAATGTTCCGATAATCGTTGCAATACCGGTAAAAAGCTGTGTAAATCCCATCAGTAGTCCATCTGAAAACTGATCAACATCCGCAATTACACGGCTTACGACTTCACCATATGGATGTCCATCAATATATTTCAACGGTAGCTGCTCTATTTTATCAAATGCTTCATTTCTGATATCCTGAACCATCTGATAGGTCATCTTGTTATTACACACATTCATCAGCCACTGTGCCAATGCCGTGATCAGTGTGCACACACCAATCTGAATCATCACCTGAATTACTCCCGGAAAATTCACTTTGCCTTTTCCAATCACATAATCAACTGCATGTCCTGTCAGCTTTGGAATATATAATGTAAGCGCAACGGACACAGTCGCAAGCAGAATTGAAAATACGAGAAAAATTCTGTATCTTCCAAGCCGGCAGATTACTTCTTTCAATGTTGCTGCCTGACTTTTCTGTTTTTTCTCACTATTTGTCTTTCTTTTATCAGCCATTGATTACCGCCTCCTTTGGAAATTGTGAATAATAGATTTCCTGATAGATTGGACAATCCTTCAACAGTTCTTCATGTGTTCCGATTCCTGCCATTGCTCCATCATCCAACACAATGATCTGGTCTGCATGCTGAATAGATGCTGCTCTCTGAGATACGATAAATACGGTCGGCTGGTTTTTCATCTCTTTGATCGACTTGCGAAGTGCCGCATCTGTAGCAAAATCCAACGCTGATGCACTGTCATCAAGAATCAGGATCTCCGGTTTCCGAACCAGTGCACGCGCAATCGTCATTCTCTGTTTCTGACCTCCGGAAAGGTTTCTTCCCCCCTGTTCAATCTGAAATTCTAATCCACCTTGTTTCGTATCAACAAATTCTCTTGCCTGAGAAATGTCCAATGCTTCATACATTTCCTGCTCTGTTGCATCTTCCTTTCCCCATCGGAGATTGTCTGCAATACTCCCTTTGAAAAGCACTGCTTTCTGAAGAACGACACCGATATGTTCTCTTAGGTTCTCTGTCTGATATTCTTTGATATCACGTCCATTGATCTTCACTGTACCGTCTGTTGCATCATAAAATCTCGGAATCAGATTCACAAGAGACGATTTTCCTGAACCTGTTCCCCCGATGATTCCTATCGTCTGTCCTTTCTTGGCACAGAAATTTATATCAGATAAGGATGTATCTGAAGTTCCTTTATAGGTTAAAGATACGTGAGAGAATTCTACAACCGGAATTTTATTTTTCAAATCCCAATCTGTTTCGGAAGAATTGCTCTTCCATCTTACATCTCCCTCATTCATATCTGGTTTCACAGCAAGCACACTCTCCACACGGTTCAGACATGCTGCTGCCTTCGTCACGGAAATGATCAAGTTCGCTAACTTCACAAGTTCAACAAGAATCTGTGACATATAATTAATAAGTGCCACAACCTGTCCCTGGGTCAGATCTCCGATATCAACACGGACTGCACCGACATAGATCAATGCTATGATTGCTCCGTTTACAATAATATATGTCAGCGGATTCATCATTCCGGAAATGCGTCCCACATATTTCTGCGCATCTGTAAGAATTTGATTCGCATTTTCAAACCGCTTCGTCTCATCCTCTTCTTTATTGAATGCACGGATAACTCTTGCTCCTGTCAGATTTTCCCTCGTTGCAAGAAGTACCTGATCAAGATCTGCCTGCACTTTCTTATACATCGGCATCGTCACAAGCATGATTCCAAACACAATAAGTGAAAGAAGCGGAATCGTCACAACAAATACAAGTGCTGCTTTCACATCTACTGTAAATGCCATGATCATTGCACCAAATACAATGAACGGCGAACGCAGGAACAATCGTAAAACAAGATTCACACCTGACTGGATCTGATTGATATCACTTGTCATTCGTGTGATCAATGTAGATGTTCCTAATTGGTCCATTTCCGTAAATGTAAATTTCTGGATATGTTCAAATAATCCATGTCTTATTCCCGTTCCGACTCCTGTTGCTGCCTTCGCTGCAAAATACTGTGCTGTAATGGAACAGACAAGTCCGATGATTCCCAGCGCGATCAGTACAAAACACATTTTCACAATATATGGCTTATCCTGATTTGCAATTCCCACGTCAATAATTGCCGCCATTACCAACGGAACAAACAGCTCAAAAGATGCTTCCAGCATCTTGAACAACGGAGCAAGTATGGATTCTTTTTTATAATCTTTCAGATATGCAAGTAATGTCTTCATAATGTGCTCTTTCCTTTCTCTTATTTTAATTAAAGAGAGCCTGTCAAAATGACAGACTCTCTTATATCATTATTATAGACTATCTATCCAATCCGATTCTCTCTACCTGTCTTCCGATACGCATTGCTTTTGCATATGCCATGAGACGTTCTTCATTCTTCTTATCGTACTTTCTGTAGTTCTCAATAACAAGTTCAAAGATATCTTTATCAATGTCTTCACGGAAACGGATGCAGTCGCACACGCTTCTGTCAATTCCATATACATTGTAAGAACCGTACTTTGTATCAAACACATGCTTCTCATCCTCAAAAGCCTGCTCTGAGAAGTAATGTCTGCTGACTTCAAAATTCATCTTCATCTTGTGACGGTCACTTCTTCTTGTTGCAATTGAAAGAATCTCCGGCTCTTTATCAATCAGGCCCATGTAATAACATGCACTGTCTGCGCAGATTACCGCTTTTCTATTTACTCGTGCCACTTCCACTGCCTTATAATCTTCCGGTTTGGAAAACTCCGGACTAATGATCCAATAATGTCCATGTGCTACCTTCTCAAGCTTTCCTTCTGCTGTCAACAGACCGATCTGACGATTTGTAAGTCCTTCCTTCATCAAATCTTCCGTATCAATGTATCCTTTGTATTTGTCTGCAATGTATTTCACTTTATCATAGATAATCTGACGCATAATTCTTTTCCTCGCTTAACTCGTGTATTACTAGAAACTGTAAGAAATGTTTACGGGCTGCTGTGATCAGCAACACCTGTGATTCTTTTAAGTCTTTCGTATTGTATCATCTATCAAAGCGGTTGACAATAGGTAAGACGCTGATTTTTCAGTCCGATACTTCTATCTCTTTTATTAAAAATTCATTCCCACGAAGCAGATAGGTATTTTCACTTCCACAGTACGGACAGATTTTCCCATGTTCTACCGTTGGATATTCTTTCTGGCATTCTTCACAAAATGTTACTGCTTCTATCTGCTCGATTTTCAGTTCGGCTTCTTCCATAAGCGGTTCTTTCTTCTTCGCCCAATTCCAGCAATCCGTCAGATAATCATGTAGTATTCCTGACACTTCCCCAATCTCCAGTGTCACGGCAGAAACCTTCTCCACATGATTTTCCTCCGCAACCTTCTTTACATCTTTTACAACATAAAAGACAACACCTAATTCGTGCATTTTCCTTCCCTCTCAATTTATATTTTTGCAACTATATCCTGAAGTAATCTGATCAGTTCTTTTGCGTTCACAGGTTTAAAGATACACTCATTCATTCCGGCTGACTTACACTGATGTATACTTTCGGTAGACGCCTGTGCTGTCATTGCCAAAATCGGAATCTCGGCTGCATCTTCCCTTTGGTCTGCCATAGAGCGGATCTTTCGTGATGCCTCTTTTCCATCCAACTCCGGCATCATGATATCCATAAGAACAGCATCATATTCTCTTAGCCCCGACTGTTTAAATAGTTCCGCAGCTTCCCGTCCATTCCATGCCTTTGTTACCTGTGCACCAGCTTCTTCCAGATAAAACTCTGCAATCTCCATATTGATCTCATTATCTTCAGCAAGAAGAATATGATATCCTCTGAGCGGTTTATCCTCTTTCAGATCCTGTTTTGTTCTCTGCACACATTCTTCATTCTGGCTTTCCTTTTCCGGCTGAACTACTGGAAAACTCAAATAAAAACGGAACTCCGTTCCAACGCCGGGCGTACTGCTCACCCGAATTGTTCCACCCATCTTTTCGACCAGTCCTTTTACAATTGACATTCCCAGCCCCGTTCCTTTATACTGCGTTCTTGCATCATTTATTTCCTGTGTAAAAGGCTTAAACAATTCTTCTTTTATATATTCTCTGCTCATCCCGGCACCTGTATCCGTAATACGAAATTCGAATGCCGCACACATTCCATCAAAAGAAAGTTCTTTTACATAAGTGTCTATCCTTCCTCCACGCTTATTATATTTGATTGCATTACTGAACAGATTCAGCATAATTCTTCTGATCTGCAGCGTATCTCCGCTCAGCATCATATGATTCACCTTTTCCCGATGGCTCTCATAGCTGATTTCCATTGCCTCTACCTGTGCACTGACCACAACTTCTACCTGATCTATCAACGTATTCAGATCAAACGTATCATTCTGCAATTCTAAATATCCTGACTCTATTTTACTCATATCAAGTACATCATTGACCAGTTCACTCAGATGTTGGACAGACAGATCCATTTTATCAACACACTCTTCTATCTTTTCCTGATCCTTATAGTTCTTACGGATCATCTGAATCATTCCGAGAATGCCATTGATCGGTGTACGGATATCATGACTCATCCGATTCATGAATTCTGTCTTCGCACGGCTCTCGAGATCCGCTTTTTCGTATGCAACCTGCAGACGTTCTCTTTCTCTGTCTTCCTGCTCATGGAACTCTGAAATATCCTTGAACAAAATAATTGCACCGATCACAGTACTTGTCTGCTTCGTCTTACTTTCATAAACCATCTCCTGTGACATCAGGACTGTCTCCTGCCACCAGCATCTGCTTCCATCACTTTGCTCTACCTGATATTCCACAGTCACCTGCTTTTCGCCTGCTTTAAAACGTTCGATCAGCTGTGCCGGATTTTCTGTGATACGATAATTTTCTCTCGTCTCTTTTGTCACGAACCGCTGACAGGTCTTACAATACGTATCATACGGACATGGAAGTTTTATGTCTGGAATCTGCCTGTTTTCCCTGTTTTGCCAAAATATCTTTTCTAATAAATTCTGTGTCAGATTAACACTTTGGATTATTTCTGCTGTATCCATCAATGCTTCTATATAGTTTCCGTTTTCCAAAATGGACTGCGTCAGCTGTTCATAGAACTGTGTCAGTTGCTTTTTCTCATTTACGATCAATCTGTCCCTGTCCTGATAAACATCAAACCCAACAAGAAAATGATGCAGATTTCCATTTTCAGCAAAGTCAGGCAGTAAAAGTGTGATCCGGCCACGCAAAACTCTGTCACCATCTTTGTGACAATAAAAATATTCCTCTACCTGATGTTCCTCTGTCAGTGTTTCCCGGATTTCCGACAGCTGAAGTTTCTCCCAGAGTTCCCTGCGTTTCTCTTCCTCCGCCAGCTCCTGTATAATCTGCTCTACTGCACCAGAATAACTACCATCATCTGCAAGGAAAAATTCTGAGCTTGCACGAAGAACAACATACTGATCCACAATCGCATCACAGTACAGACAATCTGTAAAATGAAATCCTTTTTCTTTTACAGATTGTAACAGCCGACTCCTAATTCTCCGCTTGTCAGCTGCTTCTTTCATCTTCGCCCGATTCTTGTCTACATACATGTTCTTATCCGCATATCGGAACAGGTCTTTCATATTACTTCCCGGAAAATCTGTAGACAATGCATATCCCACTGCATAGCTAAGTAGCATATCCGGATGATTCTTTGAATAACGCTCCGTCTGTTCCCGTATCATCTGCAGACAGTCTTTCACCTGCTCATGATCCACCTGCTTTAACACTGCAATAAACTCGTCTCCACCGTCTCTTCCGACAAAATATTTCTCCGGAAGTGCTGCCCGCAATTGTTCTGCAAATGATCTGATATATTGATCGCCTCTTTCATGTCCCTGCCGGTCATTAATGATTCTCAGATTATTTAAATCAAACACCATTACCGCTGTTGATTCACTGCCCGTAAGCGGCTCTTCCGATGCCAGAATCTCCTCGCACTTATTCTTATTCGGAAGTCCTGTTGCCTCATCCAGATAAACCTTCTGACGAAGCACACGGTTTTGCGCCGCGTATCGCAATGCCTTGAAAAGCTCATATCCCAACAGACACACAATTCCAATAATATCCACGACAACGATTTTCTCCAGACGGTTTAAGGAAGATGCCAGCTTCTGCGAATAACTTTCCGCAAGCCCTGTTGTCTCATCACAGATTGTAAAAAATGTTTCACTTTTATTTATAATCTGTGTATTCTCATATCCTTCTTCTCGAGCCTTATAGATTTCTTCCTTTAGTTGTTCAAAAAATTGTTCCTGCACTTCCATCTTATCCTGAAATGCTTTATCATCCAGACGGACAAGGTTCAGTTCATCGCTGCCATGACGTAACCCATCAATATACGCATCCACTTCCCTGATCATTTCATCCTGTGGTCTCTGTGCATTTTCCAGTTTGATGATCTGCTGCGTCTTTCCACGCACAAGTCCGGCATAATTCACTACACGAGCCGTCCCTTGCATATCGCTGACCAATATCATAATTCCAAAGAATAATGCAATCAGGATACATGTAAGAAGCATCATGAAAATACGCAGAATCCGTGTGATTTTCTTTTCTTTTTCTTTCATATCTTTATAACCTTACTTTTACTTTATTTAAAGATTATAACAGAATCTCCTTTTTTTTCCCATAATAAAATACATCACCAGAGGATTTTTAAAAATGGTGTAATACTTGCTATCTGTTTTGGAAAATGTGATACTATAAATTATAGTCACACTTAATTTTCGTAACAAACGGAGGGACCCTCTATGATAAACCAGACAAAACAAATATTGGAAGAATCTCTGAAAAAATTAATGCTTCAAAAACCGCTCGATAAGATAACCATCCGCGATTTAACCGAAGACTGCGGCATCAGCCGTATGGCTTTCTACTATCACTTTAAAGATATTTATGATCTGGTCGAATGGTCCTGCCTGGAAGATGCAACCCGCGCTCTTGCCGGCAAAAAAACTTACGACACCTGGTCTGAAGGACTGGTACAGATTTTTGATGCTGTGTATGAAAATAAGCCATTTATATTAAATGCTTACCGCTGCATCAGCCGGGATCAGATTGAAAGTTTCCTTTTTCATCTGACTTCCGATTTACTGATGAATGTTGTAGAGGAAAAAGCAGAAGGCACAAGTATTTCCGAAGAAGACCGGCGCTTTATTGCCGATTTTTATAAATACAGCTTTGTCGGTCTTATGCTCGACTGGATCAAACAGGGAATGAAAGACGATTATGTCGATCTGGCACATAAGATCAGTATTACCATCCACGGAAGCCTTACGCATTCAATTGAAAATTTCGCAGCACTTCCCAAAAAAGAAAATTCATAATCTCCATATATAATATTTCCTATAATTATCACTGGAATAAATGTTGAGGACAAAATCCCCCAACTATAACACTTTACAAAAAAGGGCAAATGATAAGTTTTTTATCACTTGCCTCTTTTTGTAAATTGAAAATCTTCAAAAATGTCCATACTATAGCTATAACAACTATACTTCATATCTCGTTATTTAGAGTAATTATGATGAGATAATCTCAAAACGAGACATGAATCCGTTTTTTCAGAAAGGTGGTTTTATTATGTCAAATAAGAAATCTAAACTTGGTGTAATCTCTGCAGTAGCAGCAGGAACAGGAACTGCAATTTATCTCGCACAGAAGGCAAAAAAAGAATCTGGTAATTCAGAATCCGATAATTCTATTTTTAAGAAGAGTACTGTTGCTGATTCTTCCGTTCCAGATAACTATCGTAACACTGAGCGCGGAAAATATGACCGCAACAGCAAAGGCATCTATTATTCCAACGGAAACTACGAAGCATTTGCACATCCTGAGAAACCGGAAGGTGTAGATCAGAAAAATGCTTACATCGTAGGAAGCGGACTTGCCTCTCTGGCAGCGGCATGTTTCCTTGTCCGTGATGCACAGATGCCTGGATGCCAGATCCACATTTTAGAAGCAATGGATATTGCCGGTGGTGCATGTGATGGAATCTATGATACTTCCCGAGGTTATGTAATGCGCGGTGGACGTGAGATGGAAAATCATTTCGAATGTTTGTGGGATCTCTTCCGCAGCATTCCATCCATCGAGACACCTGGTGTTTCTGTACTTGATGAATATTACTGGCTCAATAAACATGACCCGAACTATTCCCTTTGCCGTGCAACTGTAAATCGTGGCAAAGACGCACATACAGACGGAAAATTCAACCTCAGTCAGAAGGGCTGTATGGAAATCATGAAACTCTTCATGACAAAAGACGAAGATCTCTACGATAAAACCATCGAAGATGTTTTTGACGAAGAAGTATTTGATTCTACTTTCTGGCTCTATTGGAGAACAATGTTTGCATTTGAAAACTGGCACAGTGCTTTGGAAATGAAATTATATTTCCAGAGATTTATCCACCATATTGCCGGACTGCCTGATTTCAGTGCATTGAAATTTACCAAATATAATCAGTATGAATCCCTCATTCTTCCGATGCAGAGATACCTCGAAGATGCCGGTGTGGACTTCCAGTTCAATACAGAAGTCACAAATGTTGTATTCAAATTCGAAGGAGACAAAAAGATTGCATCTGCAATTGAATGTAAAGTAAACGGACAGGAAAGAGGTATCGTCCTGACAGAAAATGACCTCGTATTTGTCACAAACGGAAGCTGTACAGAGGGAACCATTTACGGAGATCAGAACCATGCACCAAACGGGGATGCCGAAGTCCGTACAAGCGGTGTATGGAACCTTTGGAAAAACATTGCCCGTCAGGATCCATCCTTCGGACATCCGGAAAAATTCTGTTCCGACATTGCCAAGACAAACTGGGAATCTGCAACAGTTACAACTCTGGATGACAAGATCATTCCTTATATCACAGATATTTGCAAACGTGACCCTCGCACCGGAAATGTTGTAACCGGCGGTATCGTCAGCTGCCAGGATTCCAGCTGGCTGTTAAGCTGGACGATCAATCGTCAGGGACAGTTCAAAGGCCAGGATAAAGATAAGGTATGTGTCTGGGTTTATGGATTATTTACTGATGTGCCTGGTGACTATATCAAGAAGCCTATGAAAGACTGTACCGGAAAAGAAATCACAGCAGAATGGCTCTATCACCTTGGTGTTCCGGAAGATCAGATCATGGATCTGGCAGAAAACAGTGCAATCTGTGTACCGACAATGATGCCTTACATCACAGCATTCTTCATGCCACGTGCAAAAGGTGACCGCCCGGATGTTATCCCGGATGGATGTGTCAACTTCGCTTTCCTCGGACAGTTTGCTGAAACTCCAAGAGATACTGTTTTCACAACAGAGTATTCTGTACGTACTGCTATGGAAGCTGTTTATGGACTTCTCAAAGTAGACCGTGGTGTGCCTGAAGTATGGGGAAGTGTTTATGATATCCGCGAGCTTCTCGACAGCTCTGTAAAACTTATGGACGGAAAATCTCCACTTGAGATCCAGCTGCCAGGACCGCTGAACGCACTGAAGAAACCTCTTCTGAAATTCGTAAAAGGAAATGTGATTGAAAAGGTACTGCGTGATCACAATGTACTGAAGGACGGAATGTAAAAACAGGGTTGTTTCATGAAGGATTTTTAAAAACATAAAAAGATCAGATTTTATCGGG
>NZ_JAJCNG010000018.1:0-70846 GCF_020561005.1 Mediterraneibacter sp. 210702-DFI.3.120
TTGTTCAGTTATCAAGGTTCTTTGTTTGTGTCGTTCTTTTCAAGCGACAGCTTTTATATTTTATCAAAAGCTTTTGTCTTTGTCAAGAACTTTTTTATTTTTCTTTCACTGCCGAATCCGTTTGATTACTTCTCACTAGCAGTGTATTTATGCTATCACATTCAAACTTTTCTGTCAACCACTTTTTAAAATTTCTTATAAGTTTTTATCATCTTTACTTATAAATCTTTTCCTCGAACTTTTTCTCTCTCAGGGACTGTCCGCCTCCGCGCCTTCCTCTTATTCAAGTGTCTGTTCTGTAGTTTTCAGTGCCGTTCTCAGCGACGAATGTTATCTTATCATAGCCATTTCTAATTGTCAATGTTTTTTATATATTTCATGCAATTCAGAATATTCTGAAAAATTAGCATCTGCGTTCCCCAACACTAACAGCTATTGCAAGCTTGCTTGCAGTAAGCTGATAGGGTTGGGGAACATAGGGCGAATGCCCTTAACCGAAAGGACGTCAGTTCTTTCGGTTGTTGCAGATGCATAACATACATTTCAAAACACGACAGCTATTGCAAGCTTGCTTGCACTAAGCTGATATGGTTGGGGAACATAGGGCAAAAACTAAATTGACATAATCAGCTTAATCTTCGAATCAGTTTCAGGATTCTGTTTGCACAAAGACGGATTTCCTTTTCTGTAAGTTTTCCTTCTTTATATGCATCACGAATGTTTTTATCATCATCCGGATTTCCCGGCATAATAATATCATTTCCTGCTGCCACACAAACCCACGGAATACTTCCATCCTCCGGTACTGTTGTATTCCAGTCAGACATGATAACTCCGTCAAACCCCCACTCTTCACGTGCAATTCTTGTACAAAGGTCCTTGCTGTTTGCTGCATGCACACCATTGATCAGATTATAGGAAGACATGATCGCAGTTGGTGCGCCCTCTTTCACTGCAATTTCAAAACCTCTGAGATAAATTTCTCTCAATGTTCTTTCTGATATGTGTGCATCAACACCCATTCTGTTATCTTCCTGATTATTGCATGCAAAATGCTTGATCGTAACACCGCATCCCGGTCTGCTCTGAACTCCTCTGGTCACTGCTGCTGCCAGTGTGCCTGCAAGGAATGGATCTTCTGAATAATATTCAAAGTTTCTTCCACACAGCGGATTTCTGTGAATATTCAATCCTGGTGCAAGCCAGAGATTAATATGAAATTCTTCCATCTCTGCCGCAACCTTCCGTCCAAACTGTTCCATCAGTTTTTTGTTCCAGGACTGTGCAAGTGCTGTTCCTACCGGAAATGCAGTACAATACTGATAGTAACGTTCTGCGCCCTCATGATCTTTTCTTCCAACAAGATAACCATTTTCAAGTGAACCAAGCACACCTGTTCCATAAACTGTATCTTTCTCACGGTCTACTTCATAAGTTTGCTGCAGGCGGATTCCGGCCGGTCCGTCTGCCATGATCAAAGATGGGATTCCGTATTGATCAAGCAGTGCTTCACTCGTCTCTCCTGCTGTTCCCGGCACTTTAATTCCAGATGCTCCAAGTGTACTTCTGATTTCAGACATATTTCCATACATAAGTGGAATCAAATCTTCTACAGGAATCTCCGTTTCTTCTGGAAATCTGCATACTTTCTTTTCTTCTGTCTCTGGTTCAAATGATACGTTTGGAAGTTCCTCAAGCAGTGCTGTCCATTCTTCTGCGCGTCTGCATAATTCTTCTGCACAGTCTTTGATTTCAACAACTTCACTATGATCTTCCAGTTTCTTTGTTTTCTCCATCATTACATCAGCAGATACCTTTACCCCCGCTGAAAGTTTTGCCTCTGACAAGCTGTTTCCAATCCATATTCCATAAGCACCAGCCTGGATTCTCCACTCCTGCTGCTCTTCCAAAAAGCTTGCGAACGCCTTTGCAGGAAGAACAATATTCAGCATCTCTTTCTCTCCCGGTTTCAGTTCTTCTGTCTTTTCATATCCGACCAGACGACGAAATTCTTTTCTGCTTCCATCCTGAGGAAGAGAAGCATAAATCTGCACAACTTCTTTTCCGCTGTATGTTGTTCCTATGTTTTCTACCTCAACAGTTACTGTCACACCTTTCGAAGCAGTATTTATACCGCAAAGTCGAATGTCAAATTCTGTATAAGACAGACCATAACCAAATGAAAATAATGGTTCAATTCCAAAGCTGTCAAAATAGCGGTATCCAACATAGATTCCTTCCGCATATTCTTCCGTCTCAAGATTTCCGTTCAAATAGCTGAACTCCTCTGCTGCCGGACAATCATCGTAGCGTTTTGTCCATGTTGTTGTCAGCTTTCCACTCGGTGTAAATTCTCCAAACAATATATCAGCAACTGCATTTCCACCTTCCTGTCCAAGCTGGGAAATATTCAGGATTGCACATATATTTTCTGTTCCAGCCAGCAGGTCTGTAAGTTCTACCGGTCCACCTGCATTAATGATCAATACAGTTGGGATTTTCTGCTCATTCAGGAAATACAGATCTTTTTCTTCCTGGTCACTCAGATAATAATCCCCTTTTCTTTTTCTTCTGTCCTTTCCTTCGCCGGAAATACGGCTTATAACATAAACCGCTGCTTCTGCAGCCTTGATATCTTCATTTGTCACCGCACGGCCATCCGGCATGGCAAATGGATTGGCAGCATAGGCATCAAACGGATTGTCTACATGTTTTGCAGCTTCTAAGATCTGCTCCTTCCATTCTGCTCTCGCCTGCTCATAGCGGTTGTGATAATCTTTCAGCCACTCCTCGCTTACAATACCCGCGTTTTTCTCTTTCATTCCGGCATATATAGATACACTTTCTCTGTTATTTACATCTCCGGAACCAGTACCACCTTTAATCGTCTTCTCTGCCCCAATCCCCAAAAGTGCAATCTTTGTATCTTTTTTTAATGGAAGCAGTCCTTCGTTTTTCAACAGAACAATTCCTTCTTCTGCTGCCTCACGTGCAAACACAGCATGATCTATTTCACGCTGGCAAACTTCTGTACTTCTTGTTCCACTATGTTTCAAATTCTTTTCCATTTACACATCTCCTTAATTCAAGTCGAACAACTGTAAGAAAAAAGCTGCCCACTAAATGACAGCTTTCCTCCAACAACTTAATTCTTATTATTCTTTTACTCCACCAAGAGTAACTCCTGCAATGATATATTTAGACAACAGCAGGTATACAATAATGATCGGCACGATTGCTACCGTAATCATCATGTAGATTTTACCCATATCAAAGTTCATATAGTCCGCTCCACGAAGTGTTGCGATCAGGATCGGGACTGTCATCTTATTCTTTGACTGAATGATCAAAGCCGGAACGAAGTAATTGTTCCAGGAACCTACGAAAGTAAAGATTGCCTGAACTGCAATTGCCGGCTTCATGATTGGAAGAACAATGTGGTTAAATGTCTTAAATTCTCCAGATCCATCTATTCTTGCCGCTTCTACAAGAGAAATCGGAAGGGAAGACTGCAGATAACTGTACATGAAATAAAATACAGCCGGTGATGCAATTGATGGAATGATCAATGGAAGCAGAGAATCATACATTCCCATGTTCGTAACCAATTTCAGGAATCCCATTGCTGTAACCTGTGTAGGCATAACAAGGATTGCCATAATAAATGTAAATGCTACTTTTTTCCCTTTAAAATCATAAGCATAAAGTCCATATGCTGTCAGAGCTGAAAAATAGGTACATAATGCTGCTGAACACCCTGATACGATCAAACTGTTCAAAATACCACGGAACATCGGGAAGCTTCCGTCATTCGCTACATTTTTTAGATTTGTAAAGAAATATTTTCCCGGCAGTGCTGAGAATCCCTTCTGTAGCTCTGCATGAGAACGTGTTGCATTTATAATCAATACATAGAAGAAAAACAGACACATAAAAGATAACAGAATCAATACGGTATGTGCCAGTATGCTACGTCCACGACTTGACTTTGTTTTTGATTTCATTATCTCTTTCTCCTTTCTGCTTTTGCTCTTTTCTTAGCTGCTTTCTTAGAACCATCCGGATCGTTATCATTTGTCATACGATATACAAAGAAACAGAGGATTGCACTTACGATAAACAGATATACAGAAAGTGCACCGGCCATTCCATAGTTTTTGCTCTTCAGATGACTGTTCAGGAACATGATCAGAGTCATGGATGTTCTGTTCGGGTTACCCTGTCCATTTGTCAGGATCTGAGGAACATCGAACATCTGAAGTCCGCCAATAATGGATGTGATCAATGTATATGCCAGAATTGGACGGATCAAAGGCAGTGTAATATAGAAGAATCTCTGGATACTGTTACATCCATCCAGATCAGATGCCTCGAAGATGTCCTGACTGATTCCCATGATTGCTGCCATCAACATAATAGTTGTATTTCCAAACCACATCAGGAAGTTCATAAATCCGATCAACGATCTTGTTCCAAATACAGATCCAAGGAAATCGATCGGTTTTTTCAGGATTCCGATTGACATCAGAATTGAGTTAATCGGTCCATTTGTTGAGAACATTGTAAAGAATAACAATGCAAATGCAGATGCCATAATCAGGTTTGGAAGATAAATGACAACTTTGAAAAACTGCTGCCCTTTAATCTTTAATCGGACATCAGTGAACCACGCTGCAAGTACCAGCGCGATCACAATCTGAGGTATAAATCCGATCACCCACAGAATTAAAGTATTCGCTCCATATTTCAGCATATCTGAATGAAGAAGACTCACATAGTTTGCCATTCCTATAAAATTCGGTCCAACCTCTTTAATTCCTGATCGGTAATATTCAAAGAAACTATACCTTACTGTATCGATCAACGGTATCAATGAGAAAATAATGTATGTTACGAAAAAAGGAAGAATAAATATATATCCCCATTTTCCATAATCAATACTTTTTTTCTTTTTCTTCATAATGGTTCTTCCTTTCCACAATATCTTCTAACAGAACAGAGGCTCTGCTGTCACAGAGCTCCCTGCGTTAGTAGCTGTTCATTCCAGACATTATTCTGGCCAAACAACCTCTGTAATGTCAGGATAACGTTCTTTAATTGCTGTTTCAAAGTTTGATTTTGCTTTCTCAAAGTCAACTTTGCCCTGGAAATAATCACTGAATGCGTTCTGGATCAACTCCACACATCCCTGATCGTAAGCGGAAAGTGGTGCGATCTTGATGTTTTCAGCAACTGGTGCAAAGTACTGGAATGGGTTCTGTCCGCCAAGGAATTCTGAACCATATGTAGCATCATCGTTTGCTGCTTCCTGCATACCGGATTTTGTATTTGTAAAGTCTGAGTAATCCTGGGAGATCTTTAACAGATTATCTTTTTTTGCTGTCATAGCAAGGATAATGTCTTTTGCATGTTCCGGATTATCTGTACCTGTTGCAACATGGATGTAAGATCCTCCCCAGTTGTATTCCTGCGGTGGGTTTGTTACTGCCCATACACCGTCTTCTCCATCCCAGTTCGGTTTCAGTGTGAAATCAATACCCCATGCCGGGAAGAGGAATGCAAATACTTTGGACTGACTTCCCATTGCTTTGTTCCAGTCATCATTCCACTGACCTTTTACTGTCGGGTTTAAGTAACCTGCATCCAGCCATTCTTTTGAATCATTAATCCACTGCATGATCATTGGATCAACTGTAACCTTTGTGTCTCCATCTTTTACCCATGAATTAGAAATGTTGTTTCCATAGAGACGGAATGTATCAGCATAAGAAGCAAATGCATAATATCCTTTCTGCTTCAATTCTTCTGCTGTCTGTTTCATAGCAGCCCAGTCTTTTACTTTTTCACCTACAGCAGTCGGATCGTCTGTTCCGAATACCTCTTTTGCAATATCACGACGGTAAACCATTGTTCCCGGGCAGCACTGCCATGTAGATCCTCTCTGAACCCCGTCTGCATCAGATGCTGTTGTTTTTGTGAAGTCGTACTGATCTGCAAGATCTTTATCCGGATCAATTCCAAGGTCCTTCAGTGGTACTGCAGTGTCTGCTTCAGCATCTGTATATTTGTATACATAGTCTGTCTCTGACAGGAAGATATCTACTTTATCATCTGTATCAACATCTGCCTGTTTCATAAGTGCCTCATCAAGTTTCTGCTGATAAACACCATCCTGGTTTGGATTGATGATCCAGTGGATCTCTGTTCCATCTTTCAATGTTGTAACAGTTCCATCTTTGGATGTTGACTCAACTTCAGGATATACAGCTTCCAGTCTCTCACGGAACTCATCATTCCAGGAATAAATGTTAATTACCTTTCCTTCTTCTGTACTAGCCTCTCCGCCATTTCCGCCTTTGCTTCCACATCCGGCAAGTGATCCAACAGCAACTACTGTTGCCATAAGAATCGCAACAACTCTCTTTTTCATTTATAAATCCTCCTTTATCTAAGCACTCTGCTATGCTTTTCTTGTTGTTGAACTAAATATACCATCTTTTTTCCTCCGATTATATTATTTATCTTAACAAAATATCAAATTCATGTCATAATATAAAAAAGGAGGTTTTTTATGACTTTATCTAATGAATGGTACAATACAGAACTCGAAAACAGCGAATTAGAAACTCTTCACAGATCACCAACTGTAGAATATTCTTTCTATAATGCTGTACGCTCCGGCGACATGGAAGCAGTCATTAAAAACTGTTCCGAAGATGAATTTATTCGCCTGGAAGGAACGGGTGTTCTATCCCGTAATGCGCTTACTAATATAAAATATCATTTTGTTGTCACCACTGCAATGTTGACCCGTTATTGTATCGACGGTGGGCTCGAACCAGAGCAGGCTTACAGGCTCAGTGACTTCTATATTCTGAAGATGGATTCCTGCAAAACGATCCGTCAGGTTGCAGATCTTCACCATGAGATGGCAAAGGATTTTACAGGTAAGATGATTCTTCAGAAAAAGAGTTCCATTTTATCAAAACCCGTTATGCAATGTGTTGATTATATTTACAGTCACATCAAAGAAAGAATCACGATTCAGGTTCTTGCTGACCACACCGGACTTTCCACGAATTATCTTTCACGCATTTTCAAGCAGAATCTGGGAGTCTCTGTCAGCGATTATATTCGTGAACAGAAGATAGAAAAAGCAACTCATCTGCTGCGATACTCAAACAAATCAATTGTAGATATCGCAAATTATCTTGCATTTTCTTCACAGAGTCACTTCATCCAGACATTCGAGAACTTTACCGGGCTCACTCCAAAAAAGTACCGGGACAAATACTATAAAAGCATGTGGTAAAATCAGATTTCTTCACAGAAGAATTCGCAGATTTTCCCACAAAAAATACTGTCAGAAAGCAATTCTCTTTCTGACAGTATTTTTATCTTTTTTTAATCTGTCGATTATACTAATTCAATTTCAATCTTATGTGTCTCTTTCACTGAAAGCATCTGAATCTCTCTCTTTGAAAGTATTGTACACCTTTCAGCTGTTATTTCTAATGCTTTTCCATCGCAAGCTGCTTTCTGGATCTTCAACTGATCAAATTCTTTCTTTTCTTTATTATAGAATATAATCTCAAAGTTCCTTCCGGCAAATGTCATCTTAAGTACTGCTTTTCCATCCTGATTATACTGTTCCAGCATAAGTGCAGGTGCGATCTTCAAGTCACCGCAATCTCCTTTCACCCCAAACACTTCTGTGATCATGGTAAGCATATACCAGCTTGCAGCGCCTGTCAGATATGCATAGAGGCCTCTTCCCTGATTATCAAAATATTCCGGAAGTCCAGGATACATCTTACTGTTATCAAATTCCATTGCTGCATCTAAAAGTGCCTGAAGTACTTTATTTCCTTCTTTTGCAAATCCTCTCTGGTACAATGCATTTGAGTACATAACAGCCATGTGTGAGAACACTGCTCCATTCTCTTTCTCGCCATAAGCAAATCCAAACATTCTTCCAAGATCAAATTTTTCCTCATGGAAGTTCGTGTTCAAACGGTATCCGCCGGCTTTCTGATCATAAAGATACTTGTCTGCACTCCTGCAGATAGATTCCACCTGATCTTCTGTTGCCGTTCCACTCATAATGGCAAATACTTGTCCGGTCAGCATCATTCTCACGCTTTCATCCATAACGCCTTCTACTTTTCTGCCATGGTTATCATAATAGCCATTGAACCAGCCATCTTCTCCATCCTTCACCCATTCGTTGGCACGGATATTTTTCATCATCCAGTCTGCTTTTCCCTCAAGATTAGCGGCAAGTTGATCCAATCTTACAACAATTGTGTCTCCACTGATATTATGTTCACATTTCTTTGCGTATCCTGCAAGGAGTGCCTGCTTACGTGCTGCATCTTCATACAGTTCCACGCTTCCTGCAAGAAGATCTTCCATCTCATGTGCAATTTCAATCTTGCTACTTCCACTGATTTCTTCCAACTGACGGAGTGTTTTTGCAATATTTCTCAAATTTCCGGCATAAGCACAGGTAAATGCAACACTTTCACCCTTCTCCCATGCCATGTCCAGTGCATCATTCCAGTCGGCACCATGAAGACGCATTTCATTATGCTCTCCTACATCATAGAACGCACACAGATTCTGTAAAAGAATATGCTCCAAAACTGTTCCGAAATAAATGTGGTCTCTTTCTGTTTTCTGCTTCTGTCCATATTCGCTGTTCCAAAGCTTATCATGTGCAGTACCTCTCATAGACTGCAAATCTTTAAAATACGGAACCTTTTCAAACAGAACCTCCATATCTCCTGTCTGATCCAGATACAGACGAGTCGTTACAAATGGCCAGAATGCATGATCCATCCAGACACGTGTAATATTGTTTCTGTCTGCAATAAACTCACCCTGCTTATTTCCGATGATTGTCGCATTTGTTCCATCAATTCTTACTCCGCCATAATTATCCACGATCATCTGACGGACGTTTGAGGGATCCATAATCAGAAGTGCAAGGCAATCCTGCCAGAGATCTCTCCAGCCTCTTCCTCCTTTTCCATAATCGTGATATGGAAGGAAGGAACATCCATAAATTCTTCTTAAAATTGGCTGGAAACAAATCCATTTCAGATAATTGTCTGTAGCTTCATCACCGGTTTCAAACTCTACATTTACTTTTTCTGTCCAATACTTTTTCACTTTGGCAAGCTCGTTTTCCGCCTGCTCCTTCGTACCAAATGAAGTACAGATTTTTGAAATGGAAGCCTTTTCTCCCGTTGCTCCGGCAAGAACAACATACTCTATTGATTCATTTGCTTTTAATTTTCTGCGTTCAAACCTGAATGCCCCAACAGCCTCTTTCCCCTCCAGATGGCAGCCTGCGGTACATCCCGTTTTTTCTACACGTACTGCTTCCGGAATCAGGAAAGAACCTCCCTCTCCAATAAAGCTTTCAACAGTCGGATAAAACTCCTTCGGGGCATTTCCTTCTGCTGTAAAACCATATACAAAATAAGTCGTATCATTTTTCTGATGTCCACGCTCATCAAAGGATAATACCGGTGTAACTTCTACGCCACATTCTTTCGTGTCGATTCTGTGAAGAAGTGATGTGACATGTCTGTGGTCGCGAATATTATCTGCGCTTCTTCCATAAACCGGAATGGCAACGATCGGTGTTACTTCCTGTTCTTCTTCCGAAAGATTTGTAATCTTGATCAGCTGGATCTCTGTTGTGCCATCAATAGAAACAAAGGATGTGATTTCTGACCGAAGATCATATTTTTTTGAAGTTCTTGTCAACTTCTGCCACATCATTCCTGCTTCCAGAGTGCTTTCATCCTGTCTGTCTGTATATTTATCAAACTCCTGCTCCGCTGAAACTCCACATGCTGACCAGTAGCCTTTTCCTTCTACCCGACACCAGAAATTTCTGGTGCCACGGTTATTGTGAAGGTTTTCAATGCTGACAGGTTCGAGAAGGAAATGATTCTGGTCCGTTTTACTATCTCCCCCTAAAGTTGGTGTAATACTGGATTTCAGACCTTCTTCTCCTGCCAGTGGTAAGTAAAGTCCACTATAATTTTCCGGATTTGTAATCGTAAATGTTCCGTTTTTATCTGTAAAATTGATTTTTCTCATGTCCAGTCCCTCGTCATTTCATTTAAGAAAGGAATAATTCTACCTCTGTTGTCTTTGTTAACTTCTCCTGTGGAATATAATTATCTTTCATTTGTTCTCCATTTACGAAAAGTTTTTCACATCCTGACTCTGCATGCCCCGGATTTTTCACAATGATATGTAAATGTGAACCTCTGAAATCTTTTTCGATTTCAAATTCCTCCCACTCTTTCGGTACTGACGGAGCAATCTTCAGTCCATAGAAGTCTGGCCGCATTCCGAGAATTCCTTCTACACATCCCACCATAACAGTAGATGCTGTTCCTGTCAGCCAGTGTACATGAGAACGGCCGAAGTTCGGGCTGTGTTTTCCTTCTGTGAACTGTCCATAGCAGTATGGTTCAAGTCTTCTGATCTCTGCACGATTATTCTGTGCAGCCGGTGCATTTTCAATAAAATAGTTAAATGCTCTCTCTCCGTGTCCACGAAGCGCCTCTGCAAGAATGATCCATCCCTGAGACTGTGAGAAAATTCCTGCATTTTCCTTTGTTCCGGCATTGTAGATCACAGCCAGTGCACCTTCGAATGCATGTGCATGATACGGAGGATCCATCAGGATTGCACCATATTCTGTATTCAGTTTGTCATATACATTCTGAAGTGCAAGATCTGCCTGCGCTTCATTTGCAAGTCCACTGATCACAGACCAGCTCTGTGGGTTCAGCCACATATTTGCCTCCGGATCTGTGCGCTGTCCGATCACTTCACCATCCTCTGTGAAGCCACGGATAAAGCGGTCTTCGTTCCAACAGAGATCCTGGATCAGTTTTTCCAGCTTCTTCTGACTTTCCTCCAGATAATTCAGATATTCTGTGTCTTTCTTATACTCAGCAAATTCCTTCAAAATTGTCATTGCATAGTAGAACTGTAATGCAACGAAGGTGGACTCTCCATCTTTTCCGAGTCTTAAGCAGTCATTCCAGTCAGCATAAAGGCCTGCCGGCATACCATGCTTTCCAAGATGATTCATGGAGAAATCTACTGCACGTTTCAAATGCTCGTACACGGTACCTTCTTCTTTATTTGCAAACGGAATCACTTCATCGATAAATTCCAGATTTCCCGTCTCGGAAATGTATTTGTATACTGTTGGGAACAGCCACAGCGCATCATCTGCACGATAAGCCGGGTGTCCTGTCTCCTGCACATAAGAAGCATCATCCGGTGTATCCTCATGTCCCGGATTGTGTGTGAATTTTACAAGTGGAAGCCCTCCACCATTATTTACTTGTGCAGAAAGCATGAAGCGGATCTTCTCTACTGCCATCTCCGGTGCCAGATGGATCACACCCTGGATATCCTGTACTGTGTCACGATAACCGTATCCATTTCTCAGTCCACAATATGTAAAGGATGCAGCACGTGACCAGATAAATGTCATAAAGCAGTTATATGCATTCCATGTATTGATCATTGTATTAAATTCTTCGCTTGGTGTCTTCACCTGGAAATGGGACAGATGTCCATGCCAGTACTGGATCAGTTCTTCCAGTTCATTTCTGCAGATTGTTTCACAATCCTCATAACGAGACATGATTGTTTCTGCATCAGCATCTTCTTTCATACCAACAAGAAATGCTATTTCTTTTGTCTCTCCCGGATATAAAGTCAGGATTGTAGCTAATGCTCCACATCCATTTTCATTATAATTTCCTTCACAATTTAAAATACCATCTTCCACTCCGACCGGATTGTTATATCCATGATATCTTCCAAGGAAACCTTCCCTGCTTCCACACCAGGAATCAACCTTTGCACCTGCAAGTCCGAAGAAACGGTCAACAACGATCTTGTCATCCACATCTTTTCCATCTTCCAACTGATCCAGATTGGCATGGATCATCTGCCGCACACGGTTTCCACGGAACACTGTTCTTGTAATGAACTGAGAGTACTGAAGATTTACCTGATCCTGCTCGTAATTGCTGTTGTTTGTAAATTCTGCATAGCCTGTTACATTGATCTTGCGCATGCGATCTGAGGTATTTGTCACTGCAAGATTCCACACTTCATAAGACTGATTCAGCGGAACATAGTATCTTACTTCTGAATGGATCTCGCTATAATCAGCCATCATCTTTGTGTATGCTGTACCATGATGACATTCGCTCTTATAAGAATTCAGATCTTTTCCTACCGGCTGCCAGGAAGCTGACCAATAATCTTCACTCTCCTGATCTCTTAAGTAGATATATCTTCCCGGCTGGTCAAACTGATTGAAGATATATCTTAAAATTCTTCCGTTCGCTCCTGATTTTGCAAAGCTATATCCACCTGCATTATTAGAAATAATTGCTCCATATTCTGGAGATCCAAGATAGTTCACCCAAGGTGCCGGTGTATCCGGTCTTGTGATCACATATTCTTTTTTCGATTCGTCAAAAAAACCATATTTCATACTTCACATTCTCCTATCACACTTATTATAAACAAATTGCAGCCATTCCTACTATCTGCAATTCTATCTTTACTGTGATAAAAGAATATCAAATCAGAACACATTAATATACAAAATAAGAACTCAAAATATCAAATTCGTGACATGACAAAAAGGACTTATTTTACTCCCGTATCAGCTCGCTTGTATAATATACTCATTTCATGTTAAGATAATATCAGCTTTATATATGAAAGGATTTTCTCATGCCTGGTTTTATTTTACATTTAACTGCAGCCCAGATGCTGCGAAGCCATCTTCACGAGTACCCTGATTTTCCTTATCCGATTCAATCTGTAAATGATTTTCTGATTGGGAATCTTCTACCGGATGCGACAGACCAAAAAGAGCTTTCACATTTCCGGAATCCTGTTTATCGTGATAAGATGATGGTATTTCCGGATTTAACACGTTTTACTGCTAAATACGACTCTCTTCTTTCTGATTCCAGTGTTTTGGGCTACTATTTTCATTTATATATCGACCGTCGGTTTTTCAAGGATTTTATTCCGGAGATTGTTGATTTTTATGATGAAACCGGACAAATTACAGATATAAAAGAAGAGATTGCGACCGTTTATATCAGAAATTTCCAGACTTATATCCCTTTTGAAAAATATCTTACTGAGGAATATTATTATGGGGACTATACAAAGATGAATACTTATCTTGTAAACCGTTATCAGATCCCTTTAGATTTGAACCCGCAGATCATAAATCCCGGGATCAATGAAATTCAGTATGGAAATGTACAGCAAGTCCTGGATTCATTGCATGGATATCTCAGTGTTACCGAAGATGCGGTAAATGATCTTAAAGTATTTCCACTTGATAAGCTTCTTGCTTCACTTGAACAATATGCAATTGAATTTTTATCATTGTAAAAAAGAGCGTGTGAAAGTTTTCACGCGCCCTTTTTCTGTATAGAATATAAAACAAATCCCGCTTATATATTGATTTTATTCTTTTGTACTAGAACTCTGCATCTTTTCTTATAACAGGCGATTCCATATTTCAAAATATTCGTTATCCCTATGCGCGACCAGTAACATTCATCTATCTACAATACTGGCGGAAGAAATCACACTCTGCATCATTACACCTGTCTGCATCTGCCAGCTTCATATTCAGATGGAACACATGCTCCAATTTCTTTTTTGTTCCCTCGTAGCAGGAATATATATACGGAACTTTCTTTTCTTTCAAGACCCTCTCCAAAAGTGGTGCCTGCTCTTTCAGGAAATCTTTTTCTGCTGTCATCAGATATACCGGTGGAAAATTCTCTGTCACATATGTGTCTACATTAACCAACTCTAATTCCTCCGGTGTACCACCTTCCGGAAGAAGTTCTTTCATCAGATTATCTGTCATCTCATTGCTCATTTCTTCCAGGCCAAAATGGTACTGACCACAATTCAGGGCTACTGCACGAATCTTAAGATCCTGCGGTATCTGGATTCCAAATTTATCTTCATAAGTTTTTGCATATTCCGGGTTCGTACATAAATTTGTATACAGACCAAGCATATGGGCTCCGGCAGAGTCACCGACTGCAAATATATTTTCTGAATCTAATCCATATTCTTCTGCATGATCTAAGATCCAGCCAAACACAAGGTTCGTATCTATGATAGATGCCGGGAATTTTGACTCCGGTGCAAGACGATAGGAAAAATTCACTACTGCGAATCCTCTCTGTGCAAGGCTCATGCAGTAATACTGATAGCGTTCCTTATCACCATAGACCCAGCCGCCACCGTGCACGCTGACAATAACCGGAAGTTTTTCTTCTATATTAGTTGCTTTTGGTCGATATACATCCAGCGATTGCCAGACTTTATCTTCTCCATAAACAATGTTATCAAATCTCTGAACATCTTCCGGTGTCTTTAATCCGGCATCTCTTACCATATCACCTGCCGCAAATGCTTTACGGACAATTGTACTTGTTTTCATCTTGTTTTCCTTTCTTAAAAAGAGCAGCCGTTACTGTTCACACGATGTGCGACCAGCAATCTTCTGACTGCTCTTAGTATATAAACTTATTAACTTGTAAAATTTCCCTTACGCGATCTCTGTCGTACTTTCGAACTGAGAATTATACAGATCTGCATAGAAACCGCCTCTTGCAAGAAGTTCCTCATGATTTCCCTGCTCAATGATATCTCCGTCCTTCATAACAAGGATCAGATCGGCATCACGAATGGTTGACAAACGGTGGGCAATAACAAAGCTTGTTCTTCCCTTCATCAGATTGTCCATCGCTTTCTGGATCATTTCTTCTGTACGGGTATCAACGGAACTTGTCGCCTCATCCAAAATCAGGATCTTCGGATCTGCAAGGATTGCCCTTGCAATTGTGAGGAGCTGTTTCTGTCCCTGGGATACATTACTTGCTTCTTCATTCAGTTCCATATTGTATCCACCCGGAAGTGTCTGGATGAAACGATGCACATGTGCCGCCTTCGCTGCCTGAATCACTTCTTCCTCTGTCGCATTCAGTTTTCCGTAACGGATATTGTCACTGATCGTACCATGGAACAGCCAGGTATCCTGCAGAACCATTCCGAACATTTCACGGAGTTCACTTCTATTGAAGTCCCGGACATCATGTCCGTCAATTTTGATCGAACCTCCATTCACATCATAGAAACGCATGAGCAATTTGATCATTGTTGTCTTTCCGGCTCCTGTCGGACCAACAATTGCGATCTTCTGGCCTTCTTTCACATCCGCTGAGAAGTCATTAATGATGATCTTATCTTCATTATATCCAAAACGTACATGCTCAAATTCAACATTTCCCTGAAGATTCTCTACGGAAACCGGATTCTCTACTGTCTGATCTTCCTCCGGTCCTTCCAGGAACTCGAATACACGCTCTGATGCTGCAGCTGTTGACTGAAGCATATTCGCCACCTGTGCGATCTGCTGCAATGGCTGTGTAAAGTTACGTACATACTGAATAAAGGACTGGATATCTCCAACCTCGATTACATCCTTAATTGTCAGATATCCCCCAAGGATTGCCACTGCCACGTAACCCAAGTTTCCTACAAACTGCATTACAGGCATCATCAAACCGGAAAAGAACTGGGATTTCCATGCGGAATCATACAGCTTATCATTTGTTTCATTGAATACTTCAATTACTTCCTCTTCTTTATTAAATGCCTTGATGATGTTATGACCACCATAGATTTCTTCTACCTGTCCATTCACATTTCCAAGGTATGTCTGCTGCCCTACGAAATATTTCTGTGAATGTTTCATTACGAATCCGATCAATCCGGCAGAAAGCGGAAGAATCAAAACTGCAATCACTGTCATCAGCGGGCTGATTGACAACATCATGATAAATACACCAATCAGAGTTGTAACCGATGTGATCATCTGAGTCGCACTCTGGTTCAGGCTCTGTCCAAGTGTGTCAACATCATTTGTCACACGGGAAAGCACTTCACCTACCGGCTTTGTGTCAAAATAGCTCATCGGCATGCGGTTGATCTTCTCAGAGATTTCTCTTCTCAAACGGTAGGTTGTCTTCTGAGACACCCCCGTCATCAAATATCCCTGCACAAAACTGCAGATTGCGCTGATCACATACAGGCAAAGAACAGTCAGCAGAATCTGTCCGATTTTACCGAAATTCATTCCGTCTCCACCGGAAACTTTACTTACAAGTCCATTGAAAATCTCTGTCGTTGCTTTTCCTAAAATCTTCGGTCCGACAATATTGAATATTGTTCCACAGATAGCAAACACGGCTACGAAAAATACCTGTACTTTGTAAATTGCCATGTGGCGGATCAGTTTCTTCATTGTTCCTTTGAAGTCTTTTGCTTTTTCATTCGGTCTTCGACCGCCATGCATTCTAGCCATGAATCTGATCCTCCTTTCCATCTGTCTGCTCATTTAACGCTGCTTCTAACTCTTTCCTGGACAGCTGGGATTCTGCGATTTCACGGTATACCGGACAGTTCTTGAGAAGCTCCGCATGAGTTCCCTTACCTGCCACTTTGCCTTCGTCCAATACTATGATTTGCTCTGCATGCAGGATCGTGCTGATTCTCTGTGCAACGATCAGCACCGTACTTCCGCTTGTCTTTTCAGCCAGCGCACGGCGGAGTGTTACATCCGTCTTATAGTCAAGGGCAGAAAAACTGTCGTCAAAAATAAATACCTGCGGGTGCTTTGCGATTGCTCTTGCAATAGAAAGTCTCTGCTTCTGTCCACCGGATACATTCGAACCTCCCTGTGAGATCGGGCTCTTATATTTCTCCGGTTTTGTGTCAATAAATTCTGTTGCCTGTGCAATCTCTGCCGCCTCGATCATCTCATCATCGCTTCCATGTGAATTACCAAACATGATATTAGATGCGATATCTCCCGAGAACAGAACTCCCTTCTGCGGAACATATCCAAGCTTCTCACGAAGTTCATGCTGTTTCACTTCACGGATATCTACACCATCCAGCGTAATATCTCCGGATGTCACATCATAGAAACGTGGAATCAGATTTACCAGCGTAGACTTACCACTTCCGGTACTTCCGATAATCGCTGTTGTCTCACCCGGCTTCGCTGTAAATGTAATATCTTCCAGAACATCTTCATCTGCACCTGGATAACGGAAAGATACATGATCGAAAGTAAGTACTCCTTTTCCGTCTTCCGGGAAATGTTTTTCTTGCTTTGGATCGTGGATCATCGTCTCACTCTTCAATACTTCCTCAACACGGTCTGCTGCCACAGCTGCTCTTGGAAGCATAATTGAAATCATACAAAGCATTAAGAATCCCATAATGATCTGCATCGTATATTGGATAAATGCCATCATATCTCCAACCTGCATCTGTCCATCACTGATTCCATGTGCTCCTGTCCATACGATCAGAACAGATACACCGTTCATGACTAACATCATCACCGGCATCATAAATGTCATTGCACGGTTGACGAAAAGATTCGTCTTCGTCAGTGTGCGGTTCGCATCATCAAATCTCTCTTCCTCATGCTTCTCTGTGCTGAAGGCACGGATAACCGGAAGTCCTGTCAGAATCTCTCTTGTTACAAGGTTCAACTTGTCAACAAGATTCTGCAGCACTTTGAACTTTGGCATAACAACAAGGAACAGCAACAAAACTACAAATGCAATGATAATAACCGCAAGTCCGATGATCCAGGACATGGATACATTCGTCTTCATAACCTGCAGCACTCCACCGATTGCAAGGATTGGCGCATACAGAACCATACGAAGCAGCATAACGATCAGCATCTGAATCTGCTGGATATCATTCGTACTTCTCGTGATCAAAGATGCTGTTGAGAAGTGATTGAACTCGTTGTTTGAAAATCCAACAACCTTATGGAATACTCCACTTCTCAGATCACGTCCTGCACTTGCTCCAACTCTTGATGCCAGAAATGCAACCATAATACTTGCTACCATTCCAAGAAGAGCAAGTGCAGCCATCTGACCTCCTGTTTTTAACAGATAATGAATCTGTGTCTGATCCATGTCCATTCCAAGGTCTTTATATGCACTCCTGCAGAAGCTCACTGATGCCTGATCAAGAATTGTATCCGACATCTCTGACATCTGCTCTTCAATCTTCTCAACTATTGTTGCTCTCTGCTCAGCCGGAAGCATTTTCAGAAGATCAAACATAGACATGTCATCCAGTGACACTGCCTGGGATTCGCCTTGTGGCATTCCTTCCGGCATTGTCTGGTCTGCCCCTTGTGGCATGTTCTGCGCCATTCCCTGGGACATCTGCTCTTTCAGCTTGTCTTCCATCTGCTTTGTTGTGTCACTTCCGGACTCGATTCCGGATGTCATCATCATTGGAATCTGAAGAATATCTTTCAGATTCTCCATCGTGTTTTCCTCTTCAGCAACAGAATCTTTCAAGACATAAGCTTCTTTTTTATAAGAAGTATTATCTTCTGTATATGCATCCATCACCGTCTGTTGATCGTCTTCCGATACAAACAAAAGCAATTTTTCCATTTCTTCTGTTGCAATCTGTCTCGGTACTTCATCTTCAATACCGCCCTGCTGGATTCCTACATTTACAATATCTGATGTGTAGGCCGGCAAGGACAGATCACAATACGCCTGCACAACCAGAATCAGCACGATCGCAATCATGGCTTTCCAGTACGATGCAGCGTATTTGAATAAGTTCTTCATAATCTGCGTATTTCCTTTCCTGGTAATTCTCTGTTACTGTTCGCAATATGTGTAAGCAACAACAACTCTCTTCAAGTTACACAATTTATCACTAACCGCTGATTCTCAGCGACAGTAATCTACTTCATTCACTACTCCACATTCTCTATAATCTGCAGGAGCAGCCGGCGAAAAAGCATCTTCTCTTCCACGCTCATTCCTTCAAACACTTTTTCTTCCAGTTTCTCAGCTGTCTTGATCACATAAGCAATGCTGTCTCTCCCTTTCTGTGCAAGAGTCAGGCGCATCACTCTCTGGTCCTGTTCATCGGCTTTTCTTGTAATGTAACCTTCCTGTTCCATCTTCTTGATCATCGATGTAATTGACGGCGGCGTTACATTCAGGCGCTTCGCAAGTTCTTTCTGAGACATGGAATCTTCCTGATGAAGGGCAAATAAGATCCCTGACTGGGCTCTGTTCAAATCGTATTCTGCATACAATTCCTGTGCTCTCTTTCCGATCAGGCGCATACTCTGTCCCATCAATCCAAGTAATGGGGCATCCTCTTTATGACACTTCACGTTCTTTTCCCTCCTTGATTTATTGATACATTCTACAAAAAAATTCTGACTATCCCTTTTTCCACAGAATGAATAGTGAAAATTAGTTAGTTAATTAACTAAATGAAAATATAGTACTTTTCACAAAGTAAGTCAATATTATTTCTGTTTTTTCACATTTTCTTAATACTTTTTGCACACAAACAAGTTAGATAGTTAATTAAATTTAATATATAAAAATGATGAAACCAAATGGCTGACACCATCTGATTTCATCACTCCATCTTAAAAAGTGAACAATAACTAAAACTCTTTCTTTTTCATGACTCTCATACTGTAAATATAAGAAATGAACCATACAAGCAGACTCAGCACGATAAGTGCAATCGCAATTTCAAAATCGCCTATCCCTTCTATCATATACAAAATACTTTCTTTTAATCCCAGGTTATCCATCAAAAAAGAGCCAATTGCATAACAAATTGCAAAAACAATTAAAATTGCAATTGGTAGCACTAATCGTCCTTTCTCTCCTTCAAACCTTAACCGAATTGCAATCGTAATTCCCGCAATTGCCTGAAATACAAAGATTGTGATCAACTCCATTGCCAGCGTTTCCGGATCAAACACTTCTTCTGGCTTTATGAGTACAGTGATTCCTGCACAGATTACTCCAATACACCATCCACACGCTGTCATAATAAAGGAAAAAATATATTTTTCTCTAACATATACTTTTCTATTTACAGGTAAAGAAAATAAATACATATATCCATGATTGTTTTCATCATAACTAATTGTATTCCCCGCATATACTGCTATAACAGATGGGATATAGATTGCAATAAAAGTAGCTGTCTTCTTTTCCGTCAGCGTAAAAAATAACGCCACAAACGCTAACACACAAAAAAGATTGCCACCTTGCCGAAAAAACAACCGAAAATCCTTTTCCAAAAGTCCTCTGATTCCTTTCATCACATCCCGCCTCCTGTCAACATCAGAATCACCTGATCGAGTGATCCGCTTTCCACTACAATTTCCGGATAATTTTCTGTATAATACTGCTTCTCATTTGTCAGACAGGCAATTCCGAAATTTTCTTTTCTCTCTTTCAGGATATAGTTTTTATCTAAAGCCTGATACTGTTCCTCGCTGACTTTCAACATGGCATACTTTTCAAGAATTCTATCCATCTCTTCATGAAGTACGATCTTTCCTTTATGAATCACATAAATATCATCACACAGATGCTCTAAGTCTGAAGATATATGTGAACTGATCAGGATACTTCTCTCCGGTTCTTCTTCCATATATGTTCTCAAAATATCCAGCATCCCTTCTCTTGCTCCGACATCAAGACCGGCTGTCGGCTCATCCAGCATCAGAAAATCTGCCTGATGCGTCAATGCAATGATCAGATTCAGCTTTGCTTTCATTCCAGTTGAATACTCTTTTAAGAATTTATCCAGTGGAATCTGATATCTTTCACACATCTGAAGAAATTTTTCTTCTTCAAACTTTGGATACAGTTTGGCAAGAACTGCCTTAACATCTTTTCCTTTTAAATATCCGCTGAATCCTGCTTCTGCCAGGACTACTCCTATCTGTTCTTTCTCTTTCTCGCTTAACTCTTGCGGTGTTTTTCCAAGAATCTTTATCTCGCCACCATCATAGGAAATGAGTCCGAGTACTGCCTTGAACACAGTGCTCTTACCGGCTCCGTTCTCTCCGACCAGACCTGTGATTCTTCCTTTTTCTACATTTAGCGAACAGTCTAACTGAAATTCGCCGTAGCTTTTCTTTACCCCTTTGATATCTAACATAATTATTCGTCCTCCATGATGAGTTCAAACAAGGAGCGGATCTCTTCCTCTTTCATTCCGCAGCGTCTTCCCTTCTGAATCGCCGCTTCCAGATCCGCCTCAACTTCTTTTCTGCGCTCTTCTTCCATCAACTGTGTATTCGAAGCTGCAACATAAGTTCCTTTTCCATGAACCGTGACCGTCATGCCCTCCGCTTCCAGATTGTCATATGCCTTCTTTACGGTAAGTGCACTGATCTTCAGTTCCTTTGCCATCGTTCTCACTGACGGCAGTATATCATTTTCTTTTAATTCTCCGGAGATGATCTGCGCTTTGATCTGCTCCATGATCTGTTCATAGATTGGTACCATCGATGAATTATTGATTATAATCTTCATAAGCAACCTCCTGTTGTAAACAGTATATAACAGTATATCACTGTTGTCAACTGTTATATACTGTTTGTTTTTTCAATTTTCAGGGCATTGTTTTATTGTATTACTCCGTTATCCAATATCCCCCAGCATATTGTAAATCAAAACGCATCTTAAGATATAAAAAAGAAGTTTCTAACACAAAATTTTCATCTTATATCAGAAACTTCTTTCTTCATTTGCTCTATTTCATTATAACCTTGCAATGTTTCTTATTACTAAAAAATCGCCACAGCCTCATTCACACTCTTCACACCCAGCAGCTTGATTCCCTTAACATCCTTCACCGTCTTCATGCACACTTCCGGAAGGATACACGTCTCGAATCCAAGCTTCTTCGCCTCAGCCACACGCTGCTCCGGCATATTCACCGCACGTACCTCACCACTCAGACCAACCTCACCGAACACGATCGTTTTTTCATCAATCGGACGATTCCGGTAACTTGACACAAGTGCCATCACGATTCCGAGATCGATTGCCGGCTCATTCATCTTGATTCCGCCCGCAATATTTACATAAGCATCGCAATTTCCAAGATTCATACCAAGTCGTTTTTCAAGTACTGCCATCAAAAGATTCACCCTGTTATAATCTGTTCCTGCTGCAGTTCTTCTTGGCATACCAAAGTTCGTTCTTGCAACTAGTGCCTGAATCTCCAGAAGAATTGGGCGTGTTCCCTCCATCGAACAGGCTACAACTGAACCGGATGCATTCTCCGGTTTTCCACTCAGCATATATTCGGATGGATTCTCTACTTCTACAAGTCCATTCTGTCTCATCTCAAAGACACCGATCTCATTCGTAGAGCCAAAACGATTCTTCACAGCTCTGAGGATTCGGTAAGATGCATGACGATCTCCTTCAAAATAAAGTACCGTATCCACCATATGTTCCAGCACACGCGGACCAGCCACGGTTCCTTCTTTTGTCACATGGCCAACAATGAAGATTGGGATACATAGTCCCTTCGCCAGCTGCATAAATACATTCGTAGACTCACGGACCTGGGAGACACTTCCCGGTGCGGAATTCACATCTTCACTGTACATCGTCTGGATGGAATCAATGATCACAAGCTCCGGCTTCTCTTTCTCGATCACGCTGCGGATAATCCCAAGATTCGTCTCACACAAAAGCAACAGATTCTGGCTGAATTCACCCATACGGTTTGCGCGAAGCTTGATCTGAGTCTGAGACTCTTCACCTGAAATATATAAAATCTTCTGCTGCTTCGCCATCCTCTGGCAGACTTGCAAGAGCAAAGTTGATTTTCCAATTCCCGGATCTCCTCCTACCAGAACGAGTGACCCCGGCACGATCCCACCACCAAGAACCCTGTCTAATTCTTTAATTCCAGTCTTATTCCTTGTATCATCATCCGCGGAAACTTCTGTGATCGGAACCACTTTCGCTTCATTCACCGCTCTGGCTGCTACAGTCGTTCCTTTCGTGATGCCACTGTCAATCCTCTCCTCGACAAATGTATTCCATTCCTTACACATTGGACACTGACCGAGCCACTTCGCTTCCTCATGCCCACAATTCTGACAGAAGTAAACTGTTTTCTTTCCTTTTGCCATTCATAATTTCCTTTCTGTTCAAAGCAAGCATAATACAGCTTGCCAGGTTTATAGATTAGAAAAGGGAAAGGCGCATCTTGCAATTCCTTTCCCTCTGTTTTTACACTACTCTTGTTTCTATCCGAATCTGACTGATTAGCATTTGACAACTTTGATTGCAGCACTCTGATCTGCGTTAAGTTCAACACTTACACTTAATTTTCCGCTTAAGTTTGTTCCCATCTTACCTGCAGACTCTCCGGCGATAAATACTTCATATTCGCTCTCTGGCTCAAGTTCCAATGTAAATTGTACGTCTTCCGGTGCGGAAACTGTGAACTCAACTTCTGTTTCTGTCTCTTTGAAGTTCTCTACTGTACTTCCCGGAACAGACTCATAAACGAACATTCCATTTTTCTCCAGCTTTGTAATCTCCGCAAATGTCTTTACTTTATAAAGATCTCCTTTAAATTCAAATCCGTCCTTCTTTGTCTTGGATGCAAGAGTGTAATCTCCAAAGCTTAATGTTCCGTCGTTCTCTGCACGCAATAATTCTTTCACTGTTGCCATTTTTAATTTCCTCCTGGGTATATATATGTTCCTATTATATACTACTTAAAATAGTTTTTCTATAGATTTTATTTATTCTTCACATTTACAATTCGATGTGATTTTAAGATTCTGTCTTCACAAAATGAATTCCCTTTTTGGATGCTCCTGCTGCCACATGATCCCCTTCCTGAATCTCTCCGTTCAGGATCGCATCTGCCAGCTTATCCTCCAGTTCTGTCTGCAATGCACGGCGCAGTGGTCTTGCTCCGTACTTCGCATCCGTTCCTTTCTCCACAATGAGAGCCTTCGCAGATTCACGCAGTTTCAGATGAATATTCATCTGTGATTCCAGACGTTTAGTAAACTGATTGCATAACAAAGAAACGATTTTCTTCATCTCTTCTTTGCCGAGTGAATGGAATACAATAATCTCATCAATTCGGTTCAGAAATTCCGGACGGAAGATTTGTTTCACTTCGTCCATCACATTCTGCTTCATCTTCTTATAATCACTCGCCGGATCTTCTTTTGTCGCAAATCCTAGCTTCTTCGGTTCAACAATTGCTTTCGCACCTGCATTTGATGTCATGATAATCACAGTATTAGAAAAGTCAACCTTTCTCCCCTGAGAATCTGTAATATGCCCATCGTCCAGCACCTGAAGAAGTACATTGAACACATCCGGATGTGCTTTCTCAATCTCATCAAACAGAATCACGGAATATGGATGTGTACGCACCTGGTCACTGAGTTGTCCACCTTCTTCATGACCGACATATCCCGGAGGAGATCCGATCATCTTGGAAACGGAATGTTTCTCCATATATTCTGACATATCAACACGGATCATTGCATCTTCTTTCCCAAATAATGCTTCTGCCAGTGCTTTTGATAATTCTGTCTTACCAACACCGGTTGGTCCCAGGAACAGGAAGGAACCGATCGGGCGCTTCGGATCTTTCAGTCCGACTCTTCCTCTCTTCACTGCCCTTGCAACTGCGCCGACAGCCTCGTCCTGTCCGATCACTCTCTTTTGAAGGACATGCTCCAGATTCTTCAGACGCTGGGCATCACTCTCTGCGAGCTTACTCACCGGTACTTTTGTCCAGGCAGACACCACTTCTGCAACCGCATCTACAGTTACCGGTGGGTTGGCCTTCGCCTGTTTCTTCTCAAAGCGTTTCTTCACTGAGTCTAATTTCTTCTGCACTGCATCCTGTTCTTTCTGAATCAGGGACGCTTCTGCAAAATCTCCCCGTTCAATGCTCTCTTCCTTCTGCGAAGCAAGTTCTTTCACTGCCTGTTCTAACTGCTTCAGATTCTCTGGAACCTCATATCCCTTCAGACTCACCTTTGAGCATGCTTCATCTAAAACATCAATCGCCTTGTCCGGAAGATTCCGGTCTGTGATGTAACGCTCTGACAGCTGTACTGCTGACTCCAGTGCCTGTTCTTCGATCACAACTTTATGATGCGCTTCGTATTTCTCTTTCAGACCTTTTAAGATCTCAATACACTGATCCTGTGTCGGCTCTTCAATCGTCACCGGTTGGAATCTTCGCTCAAGTGCTGCATCTTTCTCAATGTACTTCCGATATTCTGCAATCGTAGTTGCACCGATCAGCTGCATCTCACCTCTCGCCAGTGAAGGTTTCAGAATGCTGGATGCATCAATCGCTCCTTCTGCGCCTCCGGCACCGATCATCGTATGGATCTCATCAAGGAACAGAATCACATTTCCACAGGCTTCTACTTCTGAGATCAGGCCTTTCATACGCTCTTCAAACTCACCACGGTACTTTGAACCAGCAATCAGTCCCGGAAGATCCAGACTGTAAATCTTCTTATCTTTCATCTTCTCCGGAACCACACCGGATGCGATTCTCTGTGCTAAACCTTCAATAATTGCTGTCTTACCGACTCCCGGTTCTCCAACCAGACATGGGTTGTTCTTTGTTCTTCGGCTTAAAATCTCCATCAGACGGTAAATTTCCTGGTTTCTTCCCACAACCGGATCCATTTTTCCTTCTGCCGCACGTTCTGTCAGATCCGTACAGTACTGCTCCATCATCGCACCGCTTCCGCGATTATCCTCCTGAAGTTCTTCCTGATAGATCTTCGGATCGATCCCTGCTGCATTCATAATACTCTGGAATAATTTCTGAAGATTCACATTCAATGTGATCAGAATCTTTGCTGCCACACAATCCACATCACGTATCATCGCAAGAAGGAGATGTTCTGTTCCGATTTCCGTTGTACGGAGTCTTTTACACTCCTTTGCGCTGTTCTCTAACAGATACTGGAGTCTCGGACTCTCTTCTAATCTCTTTCCTTTCGCTGCCGGATGTTCTTCTGACGGAGTGATCAGCTCATCCATCAGCTTCAGGATCTTCTCCGACTCTACTCCACTGTTCGCAAGTACCTGTCCTGCCACTCCTGTATATTCTTCTCTCAATGCCAGAAGCAAATGTTCTGTTCCGATATACGGATGCTTCATCTCTCTGGCAGCTCTAGCTGCATACTTAAGCGCATGCTGCGCCGACTTTGTATATGAAATCTGCATATATATCTCCCTTATGTCTTTCTACTTCTCTGCTACCGGTTCTCGTGCAGCTCATACTCGTCAAATATCTCATCTACCAGCCCATGAACCTCCTGCCGTGAGATATTCTTGCAACGCCCTCGCGCAAGTACGATCCTTAACTGCTCTTTCATCGCTTCGAGCTGCTGAAGTTTATCTACATCAACTGCGATCACCGCACCTCTGCGTTTATCCAGACTAATATATCCTTCCTGCTTCAACACATGATACGCTTTGTTCACAGTATGCATATTCACTCCAACCGTATCCGCAAGCTGCCTGACAGATGGGAGTGAATCCCCTTCCTGAATATCTGACATAGCAATACCAAGAATGATCTGGTTACACAATTGAATGTAAATCGCCTCATCACTGTTGAAATCAACTTCTATCAGCATACGCGTAGCCCCTTTCTCTTTCGTGTAAAACAGATCTCCTGCTGTCTTCTGTAAAATCGTTACTGCTCACACGATGTGCGACCAGCAACGCATCTCGCCATTTTAAATCGCCTTTGGCGATGGGGCGAGATGCATTCAAGTCAAAACACGCATCCTCCGTGTCAATCAGCGGAGTGATTGACACGTGAGTGAACAGTAACGTAAAATCAGCCGCAGGGGATATTTTCCACTTGTTATATCTATCCTAGCACAACCTCTTGTTTGATTCAAGCAAAAACGCAGAAGAAAAGGAAGGTTTTCTTCCTCTTCTCCTGCGTAAAACAGCACTATTTTATTTCTCAGGAAATATAATCTCCATTCTTGTTCCTTTTCCGTACTCACTATCCACCTGAACTTTCGCCCCATGCAGAATTGCTCCATGCTTCACGATCGACAGTCCAAGTCCTGTTCCCCCCCGTTCTTTCGAATGGCTCTTATCAACTCTGTAGAATCGTTCAAAGATTCTATCCTGATGTTCTTTTGGAATTCCGATCCCTGTATCACTCACGCGGACTTTCGGTCCTTCCAGTGTATTTCCTACCCAAATGGTTACATTTCCATTTTCTTTATTATACTTTACAGCATTTTCTGTAATGTTATAGATCATTTCATCCAGAATCTGACGGATTCCATGTATTTTCACAGATTCTCCTGTCAGTTCCATATGAATATTCCGCTGAGCCGCTGTAAGAGAAAGACGACTGACAATTTCTCTCGTCAGTTCAAATAAATCTACATCTTCTTTCTCAAGCTCAACAGATTCGTCATCTAGCTTTGATATTTTAATAATATCTTCAATCAATGTCAAAAGCCGACGTGCCTCCTTATAAATTGTCTCAGAAAATCTCGGAATATCCTCCGGACGCACGAGTCCATTCATCATGATCTCTGCATATCCGGAAATCGAAGTGAGCGGAGTTTTCAGCTCATGGGATACATTTGCAGAGAATTCTTTACGCATATTGGCCACAGCTTCTTTTTCTTTATTCTGCTTATCCATAGCTTTCAAAAGCGGGGTCATCTCCTCATATACAACATTATCCAATGGGTTTTCCAAATCCAAATGAATTACAGGTTCCATCAGTCTGTTTGTCTGCCATTTTGCAAGAAACCAGGCAAGTACAAGTCCAATGATTCCAATCCCTATAACCACCGGCAAAATATTTAATGAAGTCCACATCAGACTATCCATTGATTTTGAAACACGGAGAACGTTCCCATCATCCAGAAGAACCGCATAATAATACAATTCTTTGCTTACGGTATCTGACATACGGATCTTCTCGCCTGTTCCATTCTTCAAAGCCTGCTGTACTTCGGCTCTGGTCTTATGATTCTCCATCGTACTTCCATCATTTCTGGAATCATACAGAACATCTCCCGTAGATGCGATCAGCGTCACTCGCGTTCCCTGATCCACATCATCCAGCTGTGCAAGATACTCTGTTCCTGACAGATCGACTGCCCGTTTGATATACGCTGCTTCCTGTTTGATCTCACCCTCAAGGATCTTCAGGTTCCGCTGATACACAACAACAGACATGATCAGATATATCGGAACTAAAATTGCAATCAGTATAAACATCATGCTTTTCTGAATTCGTTTTCTCACTTTCTCATATCCTCCAGACTTGTATTACGCTTCTCCACCGATCCGATATCCAACACCACGAACTGTCTTAACCAGACTGCCCTGCTCACCTAACTTCTGGCGGAGTGTCCGGATATGAACATCAACCGTTCTTGTCTCGCCGTCAAAATCATAGCCCCAGATCTCTGTCAGAAGCTGGTCTCTTGTCAGCACGATTCCCTGATTACGCATCAGTTTTTCAAGAAGTTCAAACTCTTTCAATGTCAACACGACATTCTCACCGTCTACTTTCACTTCATGCTTCTTCGTATCTAAGCTGATTTCACCGACAGTAAGTTTCGTCTTATCCTGCTGTTTTCCACTTCTTCTTAATACCGCTTTGATTCTGGAGATCAGCTCCATCATACCGAATGGTTTTGTCACGTAATCATCCGCCCCTGAATCAAGTCCTACTACTTTATCATACTCTGAACCTTTCGCTGTCACCATGATCACAGGGATATCCTTTGTCTTTGATGAATTTTTCAGTTTCTTAAGAATCTCAAGTCCATCTTCCCCTGGAAGCATAATATCAAGCAAAACAAGCTCTGGCGTGTCAAACGCCAAAGCCTCCATAAATGCTGTCCCGTCTGCGAATCCTCTGGCTTCCAGTCCGGTTGTCTCCAGAGTGTAGATTACAAGTTCGCGAATGTTATCGTCATCTTCTACACAAAAAATCATATATTTCTTTCTCCTTCTAATGCATTACAGCACTATCCTTATGCACTCCGGTAATTGCAAATTCTACCCACTCGGCAATATTTGTCGCATGGTCTCCGATTCGCTCAAGATACTTTGTAACCATGATAAAATCAAAGAGTTTTCTTCCATCACGGCCATCACCCTCACGGATCAGCTGGATGATCTGATCCCGGATCTCATCAAAATAATCATCAATCTCATCATCATCATTCATGACTGTACGTGCAAGCTCCAGATCTTTCTCAACATATGCTGTTACACTGTTGCGAACCATCTTGCTTACGCCTGTTGCCATCGCTGTCAGCTTGTCAAGATTCTCATCCATCTTCTCCCACTTGGATGAAATGATGATCTCTGCGATATCAGAAGTCTGATCTCCGATTCGCTCCATATCTGTGATCATCTTAAGTGCTGCTGAGATTCTTCTGAGGTCTCTTGCGACCGGCTGCTGCTGGAGCAGAAGCTTCAGACAAAGTCTCTCGATATCTTTTTCAATCTGATCGATCTCTTCATCTTCTTTGATCACAATCTTAGCCTGTTCCGTGTTACCTTCCTTTAATGCCTGAGTTACCTTTGCAATTGCTGTTTCACACAACTCACCCATATGTGTAAGCTGTGTATCCAAAAGATGCAGCTGCATATCATATCTGTTACGCATAAATCAACCAAACCTCCCTGTGATGTAATCCTCTGTTCTCTTATCTTCAGGAATGGAGAACAATTTCTCAGTGTCATTATACTCAATCACTTCTCCTAAGAGGAAAAATGCTGTGTTATCCGATACACGGACTGCCTGCTGCATATTATGCGTTACCATAACGATAGTATAATCTTTTTTCAGCTCCATCGCAAGGTCTTCAATCTTAGATGTTGAGATTGGATCCAGTGCGGATGTCGGCTCATCCATCAGAATTACTTCCGGCTCAACTGCCAGTGTTCTCGCAATACAAAGTCTCTGCTGCTGTCCACCGGAAAGTCCGAGTGCACTTTTATTCAGACGGTCTTTGAGTTCATCCCAGATTGCTGCCTGACGAAGACTTCTCTCTACGATCTCATCCAGCTGAGATTTTTTCTTAATTCCGGCGATTCTTGGTCCATAAGCTACATTATCATACACACTCTTTGGAAATGGGTTTGGCTGCTGGAATACCATTCCAACACGATGACGCAGTGTGATCTCATCCATTTCCTTAAAAATGTCTTTGCCATCCAACAGCACATTTCCGTCAATCTTACAGTTTTCCACCAAGTCATTCATACGGTTCAGTGTCTTCAGAAATGTAGATTTTCCACATCCGGAAGGTCCGATAAATGCAGTGATCTTATTCGCCTCGATCTTCATATTCACATCTTTGAGTGCATGGAAGTCTCCATAATGAAGATTCAGATGGCTGATATCAAATTTATAATCATTTGCTTTTTTTGCTTCCATTTTTATTAATTATCCTTTCCACATGCCAGTCAATAAAATGATTGACATAGAAATTATCAGTTGGCTTCCTCTTTCATTTTCTGTCTTTAGTTTCCCGAATTCTTCTTATTAATGTGTCGGCTCAATGCATTTGCGCCAATGCTGAACAGCAGAACAAGAATCATCAGGATTGCTGCTGACAGGTTTGCAAGATTCGGATCCTGTCCATTGATCTGAAGTCCCCAGATCTGCAATGACAATGTCTCTGCCGGACGGAAAATATTCAGCGGGCAGGTTGGGGATGTCAGATTCCAGTTGTTCCAGCGCAGATCTGTTCCTGATCCTGTTGTATACAGAAGTGCTGCCGCCTCACCAAATCCTCTTCCTGCTGCCAGGATGACACCTGTCATGATTCTTGGGATACACGCCGGGATCAACACATGATAAATGGACTGCCATCTTGTTGCTCCAAGTCCAAGACTTGCCTGCAGGTAATGTCCCGGCAGACCATTGATCGCGTCCTCTGTCGTTGTTGTGATAACTGGGATCGCCAGAATGGAAACTGATAATGCTCCTGCGAGAAGACTTTTTCCAAGTCCGAAAAACACAAGAAATACCAGATATCCAAACAATCCAACAACAATGGACGGAAGCGAAGAAAGTGTCTCAATACAGATTCTTAGAAATTTTGTAAGAAATCCTTTCTTCGCATACATTGCCAGATAGATTCCGGCTGTCACTCCAAGCGGAATGGAGAATAACAACGAAATAAATACCAGATAAATTGTATTGAACAACTGGTTTCCGATGCTTCCTTTTCTCGCAAAGGCAAACATCTCCGGTGTTGCTCCTGTAAATCCTTTGATAATTACATAAGATGCAAATCCAATCAATAATGTAAAGAAGAACACTGCGATCAGATAAAACACGCCGGTCATTATTTGATTTATTCCACGCGCACGTTGTACTCGATTCATCTATTTGCTCCCCCTTACTCTTTGTCTTTCTTCGGTCTTGAAAAATAATGGATCAGCAGGATGAATAACAGAGATAATAAGAACAATAACAATGCCATTGTCCAGAGTGCTGTCTTCATCTCACCGCCCTCCGTTGCATTTCCCATCTGTGCTGCGATTTCTGTAGTCAAACTCTTTGTTGTGGAGAATAATCCCTTTGGAAGAGCTGTTGTCTGTCCAATTACCATTGCAACCGCAAGTGCCTCACCGAATGCTCTCGCAAGTCCGAGAATAATTCCTGAAAGAATTCCTGAACCTGCTGCCGGAATGACAACTTTATAAATGGACTGCCATCTTGTAGAACCCAGTCCGTAGGCTGCCATACGGTAATCTTTTGGCACAGAATGAATGGAATCTGCTGCCACATTACTGATGGTTGGGAAGATCATCAGTGCCAAAACAATCCCTGCCGCAAGAACTGAATGTCCAACTTGTAAATGAAATACTTTCTTAATTGCCGGAATCAGGACTGTAAGTCCAACCCATCCATAAACAACTGATGGAATTCCTGCGAAAATTTCAACGATTGGTCTGTAAAACTTTTCTCCGAATTTCGGCGCGATCTCAATCATAAAGATTGCAGAACCTACTGCAAATGGAGTCGCGATCAGAAGTGCCAGACCACATGTACATAGAGAACCCACGATAAAGATCAATGCTCCGACAGTTCCACCCCCCTGTGCATTATCTTCCGGGTTCCAGTCTGTCGATCCTAAGAATTCAAATATGGAATGACCAAATATCGTAAATGTACCGGATCCCTTATATATAAGAAAGGCTCCGATACAGATTGTGATGGCAATAACAAGCAAACCGCCCGCTGTCATCAGTCCTCTCCATGCATACTCTTTTGTAAACATGTTTTGTTTCTTCATATTTTCACCTTTTATCAGTGAAATGTACTGCTGTTCTGAATTTTCTCGGAACACACAGTACATTTCATAGCTTTTCACTTTATGCTATTAGTGCTCTGTTGCAGTCATCTTAGATGCAACACCATAACCAAGTTTCTCCATCTGAGCGCCATATTCATCACCTGTAATATAATCAAGGAATGCTTTTGTCACTTCATTTGGTTCACCCTTTGTGTACATATGCTCGAATGTCCATACAGGATATTTTCCGCTGTAAGTATTCTCAAGTGTTGGCTCAACATCATCAATTGCTACTGTCTCAACACCTGCATCTCCTGTCAGATAAGAAAGTGCTACATAACCGATTGCTCCGTTTGTACTCTTTACATTTGTAAGAAGAACTCCGGAATCATCTGTTTCCATGGATGTGTTAGAAGCTTCTTCGTTTCCGTCCAGTGCATATTTCTGGAATGTTGCTCTTGTTCCTGAAGACTCAGGACGTGTTACAAGAACGATATCCTCATCCGGTCCTCCAACATCTTTCCAGTTTGTTGTCTTTCCTGTGAAGATGGAGATCAACTGCTCTTTTGTAAGACTCTTAACACCTGCTTCTGCAACATCTTTGTTTACGATCGGTGCCATAGTTACAACACATACCTGATGATCTACAAGCTCTTTTGCTGCTGTCTCATCCAGTTTATCTTCTGCTGCCACATCAGAGTTACCGATATCTACAGTTCCTTCTGATACCTGCTTCAGTCCTTCTCCTGAACCGCCTGCATCAATTGTGATAGATACATCCGGATGATCATTTAGAAACGAATCTGCTGCATCATCAGCAAGTGGTTTCAGTGCTGATGAACCGGCTGCTGTGATTGTTCCGCTTAATGAGCTGTCACTGCTCTCTGTATTTGTATCTGCTGCATTATCTGAAGTTTCGTTTGATGAACTTCCACATCCAACTGCCATTGTTGCTGTCATACCTGCTACTGTAAGTAATGCAATAAACTTTTTCATTTTCATGTCAATTATCTCCTTTACATTTCATACACATTTCTAATCCCACTGCATTTTCTTTTTTTTATTTTCTGCAGTCATTTATGCTTCCCTCAAGCACAGTACATATGTTACGTAAGAAATGTAAAGTCTGAAATCAACCAAATGTTAAGTTTATGTAAAACAACAACGGGTGTTTTTCGGATTTGTGCAGATCCTAAACGGAGTATTTTTTGTATATCAGGAAAATACTTTCCTGATATACAAAAAAAGAGAGGCCTCTCAACCTCTCTCACAAATCATCTCTTTATCTGAAGCAAACACATAAGGACTACGCCCAGAATCAGACCACCGAGAAAACAGACAATATATCCAAGAACCACCTTTCGATTTCCCCTTTCACCGCTTGTCTTCCTGATGTCATTATATGAAGCTTTCTGCGAAAATATTCCTTCTAATCTTCAAGTGTTCCCCTTGCCCAACGAATCAGCCATAGAATACTCCAGGTCAGCAACACTCCCATGATCACACCGACAATATTGATTCCTGCTTCATCCCACTGACAGTGTCTTCCTACGATCAGAACCTTGTGTGCCTCATCTGCAATTGCCAGGATCGTACAAAGTCCGAATACCGCACACGCCGCTTTCCAGGCTTTCATCACATTCTTCATTGCCAGAACCAATAATCCTGATTCTATGAAATAAACGATAAAGTGTGCCCATTTTCTCAGATACATATGCACATAATCCACACTGTCCTGTGGAAAAAAGTGCTGTTGGATCCATTCTGCCATCGGCAGACTGGTTGCCGCTGTCTGTGGTCCATTCTGGCTTGACAAAACCAGAAGAAGGATCAGCCAAATGATTGCCGGCAAAAATGAGATCATCGTCAATTTCCTGTTCTTCGCTCTATTCGTTTTCTTATTGCTCTTCAAAAATCTACTCCTAACTGATATACTGCTTTCTTTTTCGCTCATTATACCATGTAGAAATTCTTTGTCAAATTTCATTTCTTGTCTTACTTATACGTTAAACAAGTAATTCGCAATCCCATACATCTACGCCACTGTCCTGGAACACGCCATGCAGACGTTCATGCAGCTGCTCCTTTGTCACATCTTTCTTTAGAATCACCTGAATGAATCCGCCTCCACCGGCTCCTGATATAAACTTCCCATCGATCAGGTCTTCACATACAAGAAGGATCTGATCGATACAGGTATTGGTTGTACCGGCATCCAACATACAGGATAATTTCCAATGTTGGTTTAAAAGCTCAGCAAATTCGTCAATATCTCCCTGCTCCAGTGCAAAACGCATTAACACGGCGACTGCCTTCATCTCCTTTAATGCCTTCAATGATTCTGGTCTGCTTCCGATATAGCCACCAACCACATCACGCAGCAAATTTCTTGCGAGACGCCTCTGACCAGTATAAATCAATGCGAAACGTTCTTTCAGTTCTTTCTTTCCCTCTTCCGGCATTTCTATCTTCTCTACAACAAGATTCTGAGCAATCCCCGGTTTTGTTGAGATCAGTTTAATTCCTTCTGTCAGTCCGCCAACCTGATCCTGCCATCCTCCTCCGGTACTCATGATCTGCTCCATACCAAGGACAACATCATAGATCTCTGCATCTGTACGCTCCTGACCAAGAAATTCAAAGATTCCCTTTACGCACGCTCCTGATAAGATACTGCTTGTTCCAAGTCCTGATCCTTTCGGTACTCCATAAACCTGGGTAGAAAGATAGATTCCTCCTCCCATCCGCTTTAAAATCTCCTGAAGATCTGCTTCTTCCCTGACCGGGATAATTCCACAGGCGATCAAAGCTGCTTTATGCAGTGCAAATGAATCATATGGATTATGACAATCCTGGATCTCAGCTGCACTGTCTACAGTTGTATAGACTCCGATATCCTTACTTTCAAATTCCACATGAAGCTCATCTAATCTCTTCACCGTGATCTGTACCGGATAAATTCCTCTTAATTTCATTGCAGCATTAAGAACTACTCCACCCTTTTCATTACAATGTGGTGGTGTATCCGTCCAGCCTCCGCCCCAGTTCACGCGAACCGGAAGGGCGATATCAACCTGATCTTTTACAATTCTATATCCTGCACTATCCGGAAGTTTCTTCTCTGCTTCTTCATAAATTACCTCCTGGATTGTTCCAAAACAGTCATTCTCAAGTGCATCATAATGCAGATCATCATAAATCGTTCTTGTCTTTTTCATATAACAGGAGACTGCATGATAGATTCGAATCTTCAATGAGAAATCTGCTTCTGCCGCATCTTCCATCAGTAACTTAAAGATTTCTTTCGATATTCCACGCTTTCCAAATATCTTGAGTGCATCCGCATAATACATTCCCTGCTCCAGTTTTCTGATGAAACACCTTGCAAGAATACGGTTTTCAAGAAACCTCTCCTGATCACAGGATGCCTCAATATCTGCTGCATTAAAACTGGAATAGAGGCTCATACGTTCAGTCTCACGCCATCTGGAAATCTCTTCTTTTGTTGCAGTACCATGTGCCATCTTGTAAATGATTTCAGCCATATCAAGTGCATCTTCCCAGTCATCACACACCGGATAAAGATCTGCAAACCACAGATAGGTCTCTTCTCCTTTCCAGAGTTCTTCTTTCGTCACTTTATTCTGAGCCATAAACTGATTCAATGTCGTGCCGAGAAATGAAACCTCTCCCGGATATTTTCCTTTCGGATTATCTGGTACACCATAAATCCTAATTACTTTTTTCCCACCTGTCAGTTCAATTCCGTGCATAACAATCTGTTCTGGAATCTTCCGGTCCATAATGCGCACATGGGAAAGAACGGTTCCGTCGCCGACCTCAGAATTACCAAGAATATAACAATTCTCCAGATATGCTTCTTTTCCTATCTTTGCACGGCTTCCTACATAAGCATTATGCGCTGCAAATCCTTCTTTTTGCACCGCTGAATTCACCTGCATCTTCCAATCCAGGAACTCGTAATCCTGCACATTTTTTGTTACAAGGCTTCTCAATTCCCTTGTTGTCCCGAAATGAATAAATTCCGCCGGTGACAGACACAACAGCTTCATTGAGAAATGATGGATCGCATTCCAGATCTGTGTCCTGCATTCATGCAGTGCCTCATTGAGCTGTCCTTCTGCTGCCTCTTTATAGAAATCTTCTAATGTAGAATCATTTGCAAGCGGATATAAAAAATCCCCATAAAAGCTGATCCTTGCTTCTTCATTACAAAACTGCCTGAATTTCTTCTCGTCTACTTTGCCCCCTGTTGAAATCAGACGGAACAGTGCCTGCAACAGTGCGCTGCCAAACAATACCGCACCTGTATCAAGATCTACATTTCCTGCTTTATTAACAGCTCCCATCTCTCGCAGACGCTCTTCCGTCTGTTTATGAAGAAAGCACTTTACATAATCATGTCCGTCATTCAGAAATACGCCATGATTTTTTCCTGTAGCTACCGGCTCTTTAATGGAAATTGCTGCTGCTCCGTCAAACTGCGCATCAATCTGGAGTGGATTAAACAGAAGCAATACATCACCTGACAAAACAAGCATTCCCTCCTGGATTCTGGATGGAACTCCTGACATTCCCACAATAAACTCATCAAATAAAGTGGAACTTCTTCCATCCGGCAATTCTCTTGGAACCGGTGAGAAAAGCTTGCCGATTGCAGAATACTGCGGCACTCTCTTGCTGTCACCACCTGAATGAATCACAAGAATTCTACGATTCTTAAAAGGATTCTCTCTCTCCGGTTCCTGTTCTGCAATATAACGCATCACCTGAAATGTAGCTCCTCCTGATCCCACACGTTTTCCCTCCGGATCCGGAAGAACCGCATACGTTGTCTCTTCCGGAAGAAGACCTTTTTCCAGACGGTTCTCGATCTGATTCCGATAAGCCGTTGCCTGTGCTTCATTTGATGCTGTCAATATAATATAATCCCATTTGATAAAGCTTTTTTTCTTTAAACTTCTTTCATAATCTTCCCAGGAATCCAGATAGGACTGACGCAGGAAGAGATTATTCATCTTCTCGTATTTCATTTCTTACCCCTTATCTACCTTTTTCTTATCTTAGTTAAACGTTCAAATAACATCCAATGCTAGGATAACACACATTTTATAAAATTGAAAGTAATTGCAACCCGAGTAGATGTTTTTCTATATCAGAACAGTAACCAGAACGTGACTTTTTCATATACAAAAAAGAGCTGTAAAAAACGAGATTATCCTCTATTTCTCACAACTCTTTTCAAAAATCGGTTTAACTCCAGCTCTTACTGCTGTGTAAAATCATTATTCGCTGTCGGCGCTACTGCGCTTTCCTGAGCACTGATCGACTGAACTGTCTCAGAAGGTGTATACGTTTCTGTCGGATACAAAAATGTATGCATCTGTGTACTCATGTCATTCAGTGTAACCGGAACTTCATAGAACACACCATCAATCTTACCGGAATAGAATACCTTTGGAAATGCATCCATTGCTTCCACCTTGTATTCTGTGATTGTACTTAAAAGACGAAGCACTTCGCTCTCTAAATAGTTTGTATTAATTTTATCAAGCATGCTCTTGGCAATATCGATCTTTTTCGCTTTGTCAAGCTCCTGTGCTTTTGAGAAAATCTTAAAGAGAACTGTTCTCTGTCTTTCACTTCTCTTATAATCTCCTCCTTCTGTATAACGGATACGGCTAAATGCAACCGCCTGTGTTCCGTCTAATGTATAAGTACCGGCTTCTGTAATGTGTGCAGAAGATGTTCCTCGGATTCCATTAAGTTCATCAATATAACCGTTGATATACTTTGTTTCTTCTTCTGTAATGTCCTGCTCGATTCCACCCATATCATCAACCAGTTCTGCAACATTCATAAAGTTAACTGTAATATATTTCTGAATATCCAGATCAAAGTTTGTATTTAATGTATCCATTGCAAGCTCCGGTCCTCCGAAAGAGTGTGCATGTGTGATCTTATCCAGACCATGACCTTCAATCTGTACATAACAATCTCTATAGACAGAAGCAATATACACTTTTTTATTTGTATTATCTACATTTACCACCATCAGGGAGTCTGATCTTGTTCCCTTACCAAGATTATTTTCCCTGGAGTCAACTCCAAAAATAGCAAATGTCTCCTGATTAACTTCCGGCTCTTCTTCTACTTCTTCCGGCTCTTCTTCCTCTTGTACTACCTGCTTTGTCTCTTTCTTTGGCTCTTCCTTTTCTTTCTTCTTTCCACAACCGGAAAAAGAAGCAACTGCAAGTGCAACAATCAAAAGAACTGCAAGTATTCTTCTCTTTTTCACCTGAATTTTCCTCCCTCTCTCTGTCTTATCTCCATATTGATACGAAAAAGTTTCTCGTTACTGTTCACACGATGTGCGACCAGCAACGCATCTCGCCATTTTAAATCGCCTTTGGCGATGAGGCGAGATGCATTCAAGCCAAAACATGCCTCCTCCGTGTCAATCAGCGGAGTGATTGACACGGGAGTGAACAGTAACAGTTTCTCTGCATATTTGCAAAAAATGGCTATGTTTCTTTAACAAACACAGCCATTTTAGCACACTTTATTTTAGAAAGCTATAGAAAATCCTCAGTTCTCGCCCGAAAACGGTTCTTTCTGACATTTTTCACCAATTTTCTCCCCCATCTTTATCAATGTCTCTGCACCGGTTGCACTGTTTCTCACCAGATCTTCATCCGTCTGCACTTTTCCCGGCTCTGTCAAAAGAACGACTGTAGACCCGCCAAACTCGAACATTCCTTTTTCTTCTCCCCGGTGTACAACAGATACTTTCTTTTTATGATTCTTAATCCGTCCAACCATAAGAGCACCGACTTCCATCTGCAAAACGGTTCCCAGTTCTTCTGTCTGTACAAGACAATATTCCCTTGTATTCATCTTGTAAATCGGAGCATAGTCATTTGCCACCGGATTTACTGTATGGAATACTCCTCTGATCTTTCGCTGTGCAGATTTCACACCATCTGCCACATAACAATATCTGTGGTAGTCATCTACCGTGAGACGGATTATATAAGCTGTTCCACCTTCATAGCGTTTCGCAAGCTTTTCATCCTTCAGAAGACTACGGACTGTATACTGTGTCTGTTTGATAAGAAAAAGTCCATCCCTTTGAATCGGACAAACTGTCACTTTCCCGTCACAAGGACTGATCAGCACTTCTTTTCTTCCGTCAATCGGACGTTCCTCCACTAAAATCTTACGCGTAAAAAAGTCATTATAAGAAGAATAATGTTTCTTTTCATAGATTGACAGATCAATCTGATTCTTTCTGACAAACGATGGAATCAACAGCCTGGACACTCTGCTGTCCAGCACTTTTCCGCCAAGTCGGGATACCCCGGATCCAAGCAATGGTTTCAACATCATTCTTGTCAATGTATGTCCATAGATATATTCCAGGAATCTGTCCTGCCCTGTTGTTTTCTCCATCCTGTTTCCGTTTCTGTCTGCATAAATCATAATCTCTCCTCTTACATGAATCTTCGTCTCAATGTCCAGACTACTGCAACCGCTACTACTCCGACTAATGCAGAAAGTGTCTTATTCCCCGGCTTTTTTAATTTGAAATCCATAACAAACAGAAGTCCTACAAGAAGAACCATCGCATGCAGTGCAATTCTGAAATCACAGTGCAAAAATGGGCGAAGCACAACAAGAATCGGTAATGCGATCGACATGGATGTGATCGGCAATCCCTGATAACACTTTCTGTTCTCTGTTGTCTCATCCTGTCGGCACTCTTCTGTTACATTAAACCATGCCAGACGGATCAATCCTGCCAACACATAAAACATAAGAATAAGAACACCGACAATCCCATTCATTCCCATACAATAACAGATGATCGCCGGTCCAACTCCAAAACAGACAATGTCGCACAGTGAATCAATCTGGATTCCAAAACGTTTCTCTATTTCTGTTCTATCCTTCTTTGTTCTTGCAATCTTCCCATCAAACATATCACACAGACCAGACAATGCAAGACACAATACTGCAAGATCCAGATGTCCATTCAATGACAGCATCATCCCACCAATTGAAATCCACAGACTGATATATGTAAGTATAACTGTGTAATCATAAACACCTAACATTTTATTTCCCCCTTGCTTTTATTCTTATCAGAATAACCATCCTTTTATTTATGCTTTCTTCCTTAAGTTTCTTCCTATTGTAAAATTCGCCACGATCGTAAAAATTGCACTGATCAATAATTCTGTATAATATCCAAGTCCTCTGCTTAAGATCATTCCCGGGATCAAAAGTGCACTTCCAAAAACTGGTTCAAAAATCATCGAAAACAGTTTTTCACTGATTCCCATCCCCCCCGGCAGTGGCAGCATATCCACAGAAACGGAAATCACAGACTGCAGAAGAATAATCACGAATGCATTCGTTCCGGACAGTCCAAATGCCTTATATACAAACCAGGTTGCTGTAAACAGTGCGAACCTCTGAAATAATGTGATTGCAAATACATTGACCAGTACCATTATATGATCTTTCAGATAAACCGCTGTTGTATGATACTGATCCATCGATGCATTCAGTTTCTCAATTCTTGTACTTTTATATCGCATCAGATGCATTTTTTCCAGCAGTTCCATCCCTTTTACAAGAATAGAACGCGCAAGCACCGGATGAAATACAAGGAGCAGCATAGAAGCCACACAAAATACATTTAGGCCTGTTCCAAGATAAAAAATATGACGGATATTATACATATGTGTTCTGATGAATCCCCTGCCGAAGATCATAAGTCCAAGACCGATCACAACGAGAACCATCTTATAGGTAATCGTGACAATCATCAATACAAGCGTTGATACCGGGATTGAAATTTTCTCTTTCTTCATATAATAAATCTGCGCCGGCTGTCCTCCTGTTGCGGATGGTGTGATACAACTGAAAAAGAATCCTACAGAGGAAAACAAGAAACATTTCCATTTCTTTAGATGAATACCAAGCGTATGCATCATATAAAATATAATAATTGACTCTCCCCAGATAAAGATAATCACACAGGCAACACCCGGAAGCAACCAGTATAAATTCACTGTTTTCAGAATTTCTGCAATCTCACTTAAATCCTCCCCATGGAATACTCCATAGATTGTTGCCGCAAAGACAAGAAAGAGAAAAAGTACATTAAATATCATTTTCTTTTTATTTTCCATTTTCTCCTCCTGCTTTACGAACCAGATTTCTGTAAATTTTCCATCCGTTTGTCCGGCAGCCCACAAACCAGGTCAGCTCCGCTACCGCAACTCCACCGATCACATCCACAATTACATGCTGTTTTGTTACAAGCGTAGAAATAAAGACCAACACTGCAATCATTACAGATACGATCTTATACCACACCGGTACTTTTTTATCTCCCCTGATTCCAATACAACAGAACCAGCTTGCCATACAATGGATTGATGGAAATAAATTCACCGGTTCATCAATCTGATATAAAAAGCGCATGCCCTGAACAAAAATTCCGTTTCCTACAAGTTCTGGTCTTACATTTGTTGTCGGATAAAACACAAAAAACAGAAAACAAATGATTCTTGCATACAAATCAGCCGTAAAGAATCTGTATTTTATCTCTTCCTCCCGCAATGATACAAGCAGATAATTAATCACCCAGAAACTGTAACATCCAAAATAAACAAGAATAAATGCCGGGATCAATGGGATCTTTGTATCTAATGCAAGTGACAGGTTATGGTACTCCCTTGTATCTGTCAATCTCGGTGCTCCCCAGTAGACAGCTGAATTCACCAGAAAAACAATTACCGGCGGGAGTAAGATTTCTATTATTCTCTTTCTGTCCAAATCCCCTGTCCTTTGTCTCACTTCTTGTTTTCTCCATTCTTTTCCCATTTTATGATGTAACCAGATTGCTCCATTGCTATGTACTTACATCATTTTATCCCACTTTTTCATAATAACAATAGGCTTTGGCATTTATTAAAGAAAAAAGTGCCATTCTTTAAGGAACAGCACTTTTTTCTTTAGAATTTCTTCAGAATTTACCGCAAATGCATTTCAGGGCTTACATCTCGTCTTCCCTGTATCCAAAATTTTTCATCATATAATCGCTGTCTCTCCAGTTCTTCTGAACCTTTACCCACAGCTTCAAATTTACTTTGCAATCCAGCAGACGCTCGATCTCAAATCTTGCAGTACTTCCGATTTTTTTCAGCATACTTCCCTGCTTTCCGATGATGATCCCTTTATGGGAATCTCTCTCGCAGATGATTGTAGCATCAATATGACACACTTTGTGGTTCATCTTCATCTGATCGATTGCTACTGCGATTCCATGAGGGATCTCCTCATTCAAGCTGTGCAATGCTTTCTCGCGGATAATCTCTGCCACGATCTGGCGCTCCGGCTGGTCTGTGATTGTATCTTCATCATAGAACTGCGGTCCGTATGGAAGATATTTCATAATTACATTCACAAGCTCATCCGTATTATCGCCTCTTCTTGCAGATACCGGAACGATTTCTGCAAAATCACATTCCTTGCGATATGCATCAATAAAAGTAAGAACCTCTTCCTTCTTCACCATATCAACTTTATTGATAACAAGAATAACCGGTGTCTTTACCTTCTTTAACTGCTCAATAATATGCTTCTCACCTGCACCGATAAATGTAGATGGCTCTACAAGCCAAAGTACAACATCCACTTCATTCAAAGAACGTTCTGCAATATTCACCATATACTCACCAAGTTTATTCTTTGCTTTGTGAATTCCCGGTGTATCTACGAACACAATCTGACCTTCCTCTGTTGTCAGAACAGTCTGGATACGGTTTCTTGTTGTCTGTGGTTTATTTGATGTGATTGCAATCTTCTGTCCGATCAGACGATTCATCAAAGTAGATTTTCCAACATTTGGTCTTCCGATCAGTGTGACAAATCCTGATTTAAAATTATCCTGCATACTTTTTCCTTTCTTTTTCCATCTTAAAGCGTCTTTATTTCAAGGAACATCTCTTTCTGCTCCTCAATCTTCTCTTCACTTCCGATCACGCAAAGTTCATGTGCATCAAGTAATGCTTGAAGTACATCGGCAAGTGCACGGATGTCTGACTGCTGTGCATCAAGGATCTGATCTCTCTCTTCCCTGATCATCTCAGCAGATACATGGTTCATATAAAGATTCATTGATCTGCTTCCCTTTGCTGCCGGATTCATCGGACGATCAATATTACTGATCGTTCCGATAATAAACTTGTTCATGTCTCTGTCATCTACATTAAAGTTCTTCAGATAATCCACAACTCCTTCGTAGATTTCCATTGTCTTCTCCAGATTCGGGTCACGGTAAGATACCAGATATCCCTCTCCAATACGATTGAAGCTGCTCATGCATCCGTAAGCTCCGCCCTTCACACGGACATTCTGCCACAGATAATCATAGCTCAAGATGACTTTCAGAATCTGAAGTGCTCCTGTATACTCAACACCACGGTCGATAAAGTTACCTGTTCTTGCAACATACTGAACTTTTGAAGATGTCTTGAATCCCTCGTTGCGTTTCACACAATGAATTTCACACGGTATCTCTGCTTCCTTTTCCTCTGTGTGAAGTGTGTCTGCAATCTTTGCAAATGCTTCTTCCATCGGTGCAAGACCATCCGCTGATGAAGTATAACTGATGATCAGATTATCCTTGCGGAAAATCTGCTGTGCAATCTGTCTTAAGTTTTCAATCAGTTCTGCTTTCTTCTCCTCAAAGTTTTCCTCCAGTTCCTTTACAACCTCATAGTAACCGATTCCATCTGTATCATCTTTGAACTTCGCCATCGGTGAAGTATAAGACAGGGAACGAAGGGCTGCTGTTGTGTGTCCGGATGACAGGAAGGACATCTGCAGTCTGGATTTCAACATTGCTAAGATTTCTTTCAGACGCTTCTCATCCCCAAGATCAGATTCCATCAGAATCTCACGCATCATAGAAAACAGAACATCCATCTTCGGATACAGTGCTTTACCTTTGATTTCAAATGTCGCACGGAATTCTTTCTCCTTTACCTTTGTTACGTCTGTGTAAAGCTCCAGAGAAGTTCCGATTCCTCCTGTGTGTACATTGATCTCATTAAACAGTTCACTGTATTCATAATTCTTTGTATTAATAATTCCAAGCACACTCTGCAGAATGCTAATATATGGAAGTTTCTCTTCCGGAATACCGGACAGGTCAAACAAAAGCGCTGTGTATCCAATTCCATTCGTCTCAACTTCATGGTGTACCAGCTTCACTCCGCTTGTCTCAAGCTCTTTATTATAAATCGGTGCGATCTCTCTGGAAATATCTTCGCGCCCGAGTACAGGAATCTTCGCCAAATCTTCCGGTGCCGACTCTTCTTCCTGATATTCTTCCAACTCTTTCGTTGCTTTCACAAGTGCATCAATTTCTTCTTTTGACAAACTGTCTTTGTATGCCTGGAGCTTATCTGCAAGTTCCTTATCCATTCTTGCAGTACGTCCGCGCTCCGGCTTAATGATCACGATAGAACCATGTGTGTTATCAAGAAGATATTTCTGGATCAGTTCTTCAAAGTATCCTGTCTCCACCTGTTCCTTCAAGAATTCAAATGTCGGAATCGCCTGCATATGAATAAATGGTTTTGTCTCATCATAAAGCCAGCTGTCAAACAACTGCAGTCCATACATCAGTCCACGCGGATAATTTCCGAAATCAGCCTCGCGGAAACGGAATTCATGATAGTTGATTCCTGCGCGAAGTGCTTTCTTATTGATTCCATTTTTCACAATATCTTTCAATGTATCTTCAATTACACGAACGAATTCTTCCTTCTGCTCTACATTCGCATTCTTAGAAATCACAGAGAAAATCGGCTGATAAACTCCGTTGTCATAAGATCCTGAGATATCCTTGCCGACCCCTGCATCGAGAAGTGCTTTCTTCAGCGGTGCGCCCGGTGCGGACAGAAGTGCGTAATCCAGAATCTCAAATGCCAGATACAGTTTCTCATCCAGTGTAGTACCGATCACTTTATTATAAGAAAGATAGGTGTTATCCTCCTCACTCTCTTCACTTGCGATGGAATACTCCTGAACGACTTCCTTCATCTCTGTAAATGGCTTCTGCAGATGAATCTCTGAATCCACCGGTTCATTCTCAAAATCTGACAAATACTTCTCGTCAAGCCATCTTAATTTCTCTTCCATATTCATATCACCATACAGATAAATATAGCTGTTAGATGGATGATAATACTTTCTATGGAAATCTAAAAATTGCTCATAAGTAAGTTCCGGAATTACCTCCGGGTCTCCACCGGACTCTACGGAATACGTATTATCCGGGAACAGAGAGTTCAGAACCACGCGGTCAAGTACGCCTTCCGGAGAAGAGAATGCTCCTTTCATCTCGTTGTATACAACACCGCTGATTGTCAACTCTCCATCTGGATTATCCAGCTTATAGCTCCAACCTTCCTGGCGGAATGTCTTGTCATTCTGATAAATATTTGGATAAAATACTGCATCCATATAGACATGCATCAGATTCTGAAAATCCTTGTCATTGCAGCTTGCCACCGGATATACTGTCTTGTCCGGATAAGTCATCGCATTCAAAAATGTATTCAGAGAACCTTTCACAAGCTCAACAAACGGATCCTTCACCGGAAATTCTTTCGATCCGCACAGAACAGAATGTTCCATAATATGTGGAACTCCTGTACTGTCTGACGGTGGTGTACGGAATCCAATTGTAAACACCTTGTTCTCATCATCATTTTCCATAAGAAGCACTCGTGCTCCGCTTTTCTTATGCTTCAGAAGTGTCCCCTTTGACTTCAGATCAGATAAATCTTCTGTCTGGAGCACTTCATATGCATTCAAATCATATATACTCATTCTTTTTCTCCTTGGTTTTTGTTCTTATAAATATCAAATTTTTCAAAGATTGACTATTCTTTAGTATATCCGATTTCACTGGTAAATACAAGGAAAGCCAGTGGAAAGAAAACTTTTTAAAATCTTTTTGTTACTATAACAAAAGGATGAATCCCCTAAAATCTTCATCCCTTTATTTTACCTTTATTCTTCTGTTCCTATCAAAACCTTTTTTCCACGAAATGCAAATCCGCTTTCTCTGTTCGATGTAATTCTATATTTTTCGGCTAAATCCACGATCAGTCCAAGAACAAATCCGTGGTAGAATCTCTCCGGTTCCTGTTCTTCGGATGGCTTATTCCCGGTATCAAAACTGCTAAAGGTCTGAAGTGCAACCTGATTCATAAACTGATTCATATAATCCAGATCCTTTCCGCATGTTATTATCACATTACTTTCCCTATTGTATCATATTTTTCCGCTTAAACAAAGAGTAGGGTTTGTAATAACATTTGGCACTTAATGATATATGTAAATTATAACCCGCATTTCCGACTGTAGTTTCTTCTCCTTTTTCACTTATAGGTTTCATCTATATATATTCATTTCATATACACATTATCTATTGGAAAACTTCATTCAAAAACGATAAAATTTATCTATAAAGACTTTGGTTATGAGTGTATTATTCCCATCGTTTGTTTTTTTAGAAAGCATACGTTTAATAAAATAATCTCTCTACAACAGCCATCCACAAAACCAACAATAAGGAGAACGATTATGGAAATTATTAAAGATTTACCGGAAGTATTTGAAGAATTCGCAGAGCAGCGTCAGAAATCATTTCTCGCTGTAAAACAGTTAAAAGACAAAGGAATCCCTGTGGTTGGATCCTACTGTACTTATTTTCCAAAGGAGATTGCCATGGCAATGGGCGCTGTAACCGTCAGCCTCTGTTCTACATCTGATGAGACGATCCCTGCTGCTGAGAAGGATCTGCCACGTAACTTATGTCCACTGATCAAATCCAGTTATGGATTTGCAAAGACAGACAAATGTCCTTTCTTCTACTTCTCAGACGTTGTTGTCGGAGAGACAACCTGTGACGGAAAGAAGAAAATGTATGAATATATGGGTGAATTCAAAGATGTCTTCATCATGGAACTGCCACAGTCCCAGCGGGCTGAAGTTCTTGATCTCTGGAAAGCTGAGATTCTCCGCTTCAAAGAATATCTTGAAGAAAAATTCGAGGTAACGATCACTGAAGAGCAGGTTCGTGAAGCAGTTAAGCTTGAAAATAAAGTCCGCACATCCTTGAAGAATCTTTACGGAGTTATGAGACATGATCCTGCTCCGATCAAAGGGCATGACCTTTTCCGCGTTCTGTATGGAAGTGGATTCAAGCTCGACCGTACACTGATTGCCGACGAAGTTGACGCACTGACAGCCAAGATTGAGAAAGAATATGCAGAAGGAAAACGTGAGGATAAGAAACCGAGAATCCTGATCACCGGATGTCCGATCGGCGGTGCAACAGAGAAGGTCATCGACGCAGTCGAAAATAACGGTGGAATCGTTGTTACATTTGAAAACTGCTCCGGTGCAAAATCCATCGATCGTCTCATCGACGAAGATGCTGAAGACATTTACCAGGCAATCGCAGAGCGTTATCTCTCAATCGGATGTTCTGTTATGACTCCAAACCCGAACCGTCTGGAACTTCTCGGAAGACTGATCGACGAGTACAAAGTAGACGGAGTCCTTGAGATGACTCTTCAGGCATGCCACACATATAACGTAGAGACTCTTTCCATCCGCCGCTTTGTAAACGAGGAAAAAGGAATTCCATACGTGAATGTTGAGACAGATTATTCCCAGACTGATGTCGGACAGCTGAATACACGTATTGCAGCCTTTATCGAAATGTTATAATCTGGTAACTGTTCAGAGCCAAGCAAAATTTCAAAAAACAGCTATAAAATGCTTGCATTTTTAAGAATGTTTTTGAAATTTTATTTGGCGGATACGCCACACCGACGAAATGCGTAGCATTTTGGAGGTTGGCTCTGAACAATCGGCTGTTCTCGTGTGAGAGCCGACTGTTTTTATAAAGGAGCTTTTATTATGAACTATATTGGAATTGACATCGGTTCAACCTGTGCGAAGACAGTTGTTTTGAACGAAAAGAAAGAACTTATCCTGGAATTCGTTCAGCCAACCGGATGGAGCAGCGTAGATACAGCCGAGGAAATCCGTCAAAAACTGGAGTTTGCCGGAATCAATCTTTCTAATGAATCTTCCCACTGTGTAGCAACCGGTTACGGACGTATCTCTGTTCCTTATGCCGATAAGACTGTTACAGAGATCACCTGTCATGCACTTGGTGCCGTACATTTATTTCAGCATCCTGACCTGACCGTAATTGACATCGGTGGCCAGGATACGAAGATCATCCAGATTGAACAGGGATTCGTAAAAGATTTTATCATGAATGATAAATGTGCCGCCGGAACCGGACGTTTTCTTGAAGTGATGGCCAACACACTTTCCCTTCGCCCAAATGAAATGTTTGATCTGGCACGCCTGGGTTCTGACACAACGATCAGCTCTATGTGTACTGTATTCGCAGAATCTGAGGTCATCGGACTGATCGGTAAAGGCGAGCCAAAAGAAAATATTGCTTATGCAGTAGTAAATTCCACCATTCGTAAAGTTGCCGCCCAGGTCAGCCGGATGAATGGTGAAATGTTCACATTCTGCCTGACCGGAGGTCTGTGTGAATGTGATTACATCCGTGAGGCTTTATCAAAAGAACTTGGAAAAGATGTTTTTTCCTGCCCGGATGCCCGTTACGCCGGTGCGATCGGTGCTGCACTTAGTGCGATGAAGGTACGAAGATAAATATCCACAAAAAGCACTTCTCAGATTAACTCCTAAGAAGTGCTTTTATACGTCTTCTGTTTGACTTAACTGTTTATGAACATTACGTCCACCATACATAATTCGCACTACGTATACTATTCCCGTTTCATTTCTGCTTCAACTTCATCTGCTGAATACACTCTGCCTGTTCTTTTACTTCAGGTTCGACACGTGCAAATACATTTGCTGTTCTTGCTTTCCATTTAGTGAAACTGCGATTTTCTATATTCTCTCGGAGTCATTCCATAATTTTTTTGAAAAAGTCTGTAAAATTGTGTCCTATTGCTAAATCCAATCCGTTCCATAATTTCCGCCACTGTAAGGTCAGAATCCAAAAGAAGTTCCCCCGCCTTTTCCATTGTAAATTTCGTACTATATTCATACAGAGACAACCCTGTATATTTTTCAACCGTTTTATAAAGATAATCCCCTGAATAACTGAACTTTTTCTCCAAATCCTTTCTACGTACCTGTCCATCTTTTTCTCGAATGTAACTGCTTATCTGATCAAACAGTTCCCTTTCAGATGTATTTCCAAAAGCAACCGGCGTATTCGTATAGGCTTCTTTATCAAACAATGCAGATAACATTTCAATCATTGCTCCTGCAATCTGAAAATTTGATTTTGGCGTTCTCTCCTGCAGGCCTAGTGCAATTTTGTCAAAACAATCATGCACTACTTTTGTCTCTTTCATCGGAATAAAATCGATATAAGCCCGTTGTGATGCCTCTTCTTTATCCAGTTCATGTAAAAAGAACTTCCTTACCATTTCATATTCCGGTGTGAGTTTCCCGGTAAAAACACTTGGAAATTGTAGTAAATTCAAAATATATTCTTGTGTAAACTCCAGGAAAATCACTCTGCAATACTCATCGAATTCCTCCAGATGGCGAATATTCATATTCATCAGACAGCAACTTCCTTTCGGATAAAGATGTATGGTATTCTCAATATTCTGATATAACCTTCCATCCGCAACATACATCAACTCATAGAAATTATGTCTGTGCATACTTTTTCCTTCAAGAATTTTGTCCGATTCCTTCTTGTCCATGCAAAAATATCCTACATCCTTCGGTCCTATAAATGTAAGCACCTCTCTTCCTTCTTCTTTTTCCGGATAATAGGAATCTAAAATAAAAGAAAGACTGTCTTCTGTAAAATGATTTTCTCCAAAACCTTTTTCATACGCCTTCATTTCTTTAATTAAATCCTGATGCATCATAAGACGCGTAGATTGAAAATACATCGTTTATTCCTCTTTCTGATAAAAATCAGTTTTCGTCTTTTTATAGTTATCATTCCTGTTTAGCACGAATAGCTCTTAATAATTGAATCTGATACATATAGGATTCAATCCCCTCATATATGCCATTTATACTCCATTTCATATTATTTATAATAATATGAAATGATATGGGTGTCAAAATTTTTTTACCACTCACTAGTATAACCGAATTGTTCTGTTCAATAGTAAAAGGGGAGGAAAACTTATGCAAAAAACAGATTTCAACCGTGACTGGACCGTGCAGAAAGACGGCTCCACCGAAATACTTCATGTCAATCTTCCAGATGACGCCATGATCCGTGAAGAGCGCTCAAAAGAGAATAAAACTGCAAGTGCAAGCGCCTATTTCGCCGGTGGCAAATATATTTACACTAAAATTTTCAATCTTTCGGAAGATGAAACCAGACAGACTCTGATCTTAGAATTTGAGGCTGTCTATCAAAACGCAATCGTATTCTTAAACGGTAGACAGGTTGCCGAACGTCCTTACGGATACACAAACTTTTTTGTTGACATCACTGGAAAAGTCATTGCCGGAACAAATGAACTGAAAGTCGTTGCAGACAACGCAGATGTCCCGAACAGCCGATGGTACTCCGGATCCGGTATCTACCGCGAAGTGCACCTTTACCGTTCCGAAAGTTCTTATATTCGCCCAGAAGGGTTGAAAGTGCAGATTGTTGATCTTAATACAATCCACATTTTTGCTGATGCGGTTATGCAGCCTAATGAAAAAATTGTACTGGAAATTTTCAGTGACAGTGGCAAAATTGCATCTGCCGAAGGCACAGATGTCACAATTACCATCCCAGATGCACACCTCTGGTCTTCCGAAGATCCTTATTTATATACCTGTCAGGCTACTCTTCTGCAAGGCGGAACTGTCATTGATACTGCAAAAAGCTCTTTCGGAATCCGTACCCTTTCCTGGGGAAAAGATGGATTCCTTGTAAACAACAATCCCGTCCTTTTCCGGGGTGCCTGCATCCATCATGATAATGGAGTACTCGGCGCCTGTGGCTTCCATGATGCCGAATTTCGGCGAGTACGCATTTTAAAAGAAGCCGGATTTAATGCCATCCGTTCTTCACACAACCCTATTTCAAAGGCAATGTTGGATGCATGTGATAAACTTGGTATGTACGTTATTGACGAAGCTTTTGATATGTGGCTGATCAAAAAAAATCCTTACGATTACGCCGGTGAAAAGTTTTCCAAATGGTGGAAAGATGACATTGCTGCCATGATTTCAAAAGACTATAACCATCCTTCTGTTGTGATGTACTCTATTGGAAACGAGATTACAGAACTTGGCCTTGCAACCGGACAGGAACAAGCCCGTATCATGACTGAATTCTGCCATACACAGGATCACACACGCCCTGTCACAGCCGGGATCAACCTGATGCTCGCAACAATGGCTAAAAGTAAAAAAAGTATTTATGGCACAGACGAAGACGGCAACGTCAAAAACAGTGGTACCGGAGGAATGGATGATGCTCCAACCTCTGAATTTTTCAATATCATGATGAACAAAATGGGCGGACTCATCAATAAAGCTGCCAAAACCAAAAAGGCGACTGCCATTGCTGAAATCATGTCCGATATTTTTGATATTCCCGGATATAATTACGCGTCCAGCCGCTATAAAATTGATGCAAAAAATCATCCTGAACAGGCAACAACCGGTTCCGAAACCCTTCCACAGACTCTTTACGATAACTGGCAGCTTGTAAAATCCATTTCCACTATGACCGGCGACTTTATGTGGACTGGATATGATTATCTTGGCGAGTCAGGAATCGGTACCATCCAGTATAAAGATAAGAAAACAAAGCAACCTGCTGATCCAGGTCTCATTATTTCCGGTGGTGCCGGTATCATTGATATCTGTGGAAAGAAACGCCCGGAAGTCGGATGGAGTAAAATCATCTGGGGATTACAGAAAACTCCAACAATTGGCGTTGATCCTTATACACGTGCAGACTACTTCCAGTCTCTTTCTATGTGGCGTATCACAGATGCGGTAGAAAGCTGGTCCTGGGAAGGCTGTGAAGGTAAAAAGGCATCTGTAACAGTCTACTCCGATGCAGCCAAAGTAGAACTGTTTGTCAATGGAAAAAGTGCCGGTAAAAAGAAAACAAAAAAAGATATTGCAAAATTCAAAAAAATCCCATATGAAGCCGGAAAAATTGAAGCCGTTACTTATGACTCCTCCGGAAAAGAAACAGGCCGCACCTCACTGATCTCTGCCACTGGAAAAACTTTGATAAAGCTTACTCCTGAGGCAACCAGTCTCTGCGCAAATGGTCAGGATCTCTGCTTCCTTAATATCGATCTTATCGGGGAAAACGGAATCACAAAATCTTCTGTCGACCAGAATCTGAAGATAGAAATCTCCGGTCCTGCAACCCTTCAGGGCTATGGCTCTGCAAGACCGAATATTGAAAAAAGCTTCTGCAGTGATACTTTCAAGACATTCTACGGAAAATCCTTAGCCGTTATCCGGGCTGGATATGAACCAGGTACTGTCACTGTAAAAGTTTCCGGAAAAGGATTAGACACACAAAAACTTACATTAAATATCTGCTGAAACTCTACAGATTTCTAAATAAAATCAAGGGAGAACATCAGAACTCTTTTTCCGTTCTGACGTTCTCCTTTCGGTCATTTTTCTAATATAGTTGTGCTACTTGAAAATCAATTGTTATGTTCTAATTATCTTTTCTCTATTACCGTTATTATGCAATTTTATTCTAAAACTCCAATCGAATCTGTCTGTCAATCCAGCTTTCCTGCTTTGCCTCACGAACAATATCACCCGGCATATGTCCACCAATTAGAAAAGGAGATGCAGGATTATGCTTTCTCATATTTTCTTTGACCAAAACAGGATTTACATTCGCATAACAGTATTTACACAAATGTCCGCAAGTATCATAGGCACCTATATCTGTCCCCAAAAGGCACGCACATTCCCCATTTCTCTGATTTTTCTTTCTCTTTGGAACTTCCAGTCTGCTATGGAGAGCTGTCTCAAATGTATGAACAGTCATACACCCGGAGCAATCTGCACCATATTGGGCAAGCTCTTCTCCTTCTGCACAAGGCCTCAGAACCATTCCATACTTTGATGCTATTTTTACAAATGCTTTTCCTATCATAGCCCGGTCTTCTGCCCGTACTGATTTTGCTTCTGGAAAATTGCGTTCCACCTTTTTATAAATATCTATAAAGCTGATTACACATGTCTTTGTGTATCCGGCAAGATTTTCAGCCATTTTTTCAAATTCAGATATATGCCACTCCACAGAATGTTTTTTATCTATAAAAATCGGATCATATCTCCATCCAATACTGTCTACGCCCACGACATCCGACAATTTTTTTAAACCTTCCATCACAGTTTCTTTATCCGGAACGTTTGGCTCAACATCTCGTCCGTAAGGCGTAATTGTTACAAACCAGTATTGACCATACGGTTTTAACTTATCAAGAAACGGCAGCATTGGAAGAGGGTTCTTCGTGCAGAATGCGATCAGATCCACAACTTCTGGTGAAAGGCTGTATTTCGTCACCTGTTTTGGATTATAGGGATTCCTCACGCATACATATCCATCTTTTATCCGATTCAAAAACCATTTCGAATAAAATGCAGGTATATCTGTTCTCATTCCTGTTTGTATTATCATTTTATCATACCCTCTTTTGTCACTGTTCACTCCGTTCACAACCGCTCTTTATCACAAGTCTACAGTTCTTTCAGAATCTCTCCAATATCTTCATTCATACAAACAGACTTTCTCGTTATTTCTGCAGGTGCATATGCTTCACCCTGATTCAGACACACATAAAATGCATGTTGAAATTTGTTTGTCATCTGCCAAAACGGATATTTTATAATACCAGGAGTATTATATCCTACACCAAGCTCCAGGAACACCATTTTCTGCTTTTTGTGATCCTGTATAAATTTCTCGTACCGTTCTGCTGCCTGGTGCCATCCTTCATCTTCAACAAATGTCTGATCCGATCTGAGATTCATACTCATCGGCTTACCGCAACGTGGACAATATGGAATCATACCAGACGGAACCATACGCTTAACTTCTCCATCTTTCGGTTTTTGCAGTTCTCCATCTTTTATCTGAAATCCCTGACTCAGCACCATTTTTTTAATTGTTTCTTCATTGTCATAAGTTTCCTTATGACAAGGCTCACTACATTGAAACAGACCATAATCTCCCTGTGTATAAAAGATTCTGTTTTTATCAAAACCGGCCTTCTGGAAACAATGATCCACATTTGTTGTCAGAACAAAATAATCTTTTTCTTTTACCAGCTCATACAGGTTCTGATATACCGGTTTTGGCGCATCCATATATCGATTGATATAGATATACCTGCTCCAATATGCCCAGTGTTCCTCTAAAGTCGCATAGGGATAGAATCCACCTGAATACATATCTGAAAACCCATACTTTTTCTCAAAATCCGAAAAATAGTATGTAAATCTATCTCCGGTATATACAAACCCTGCCGCTGTAGAAAGCCCTGCCCCTGCCCCAACTATAACTGCATCTGCCTGTCTGATTTTTTCTTTTATCTGTAATATCTTATCCGAGTAACTGTTTGTAGAGTCGTTCATCTTCCTCTTTAAAAACATTAAATATCACCTTTATCTTTGATTTTGTCTTTTCTTTATATTGCTTTACTGTCTGTACTGCAAGCTCAGCGGCTCTTTTATTTGGGAACATAAACACACCTGTCGAAATACAACAAAAAGCAATACTAGTCACCTCATTCTCATCAGCAATCCTAAGGCATGATTCATAACAGGATATCAGCAAACGTTCGTGTTTCTTTGTCAGCCTTCCCTGCACAATTGGTCCAACTGTATGAATCACATGCTCACACGGCAGATTAAACGCTGGAGTAATCTTTGCCTGCCCTGTCGGTTCTTCATGTCTCTGTTTTATCATCATATGATTGCAATAGTTTCGAAGCTGAATTCCTGCATAGGTATGAATACAATTATCAATACAATTATGGCAAGGCTGATAGCAACCTGTCATGCCGCTGTTGGCTGCATTTACGATTGCTCCCACTTTAAGTCTTGTAATATCACCCTTCCAGATATACAGATCAGGCTGCATCTCCCTGATATCTGCCAATGTGACAATCCCTTTCTTCTCATTTTCTTCTGAAAGGTACGCATCCTGAATCTGCAAAAATGCAGGATCAATTTCCTCCGGCATTCTTATATTCATAAGCGATCGGAGCAGCATTTTCTGCTCACCTGCATCTGATGGAATCTGCATGTTTTCATATTCCGGTCGCTCTTTCAATAATTCTTCGATTAAATATCTTCTTCTGTCATTCTGATTCATTTCCTGATCACCGCTTTCACCGGACAGTTTTCATAACAGTTTCCACAATGAAGACAGTGCTCCTGTCGGATGACAAAAGGTGTTCCCTTCTCAATACATTTCTGTGGACAATGTTTCATACATGTGCCACAGCCAATGCAGGATTCCGTTATGTAATATCCTTTTTCTTTTATATTAACATTCCCCAGAATATATGTCTCCCGAAAGATTGGATTTACGCCAAGATTAAAATACTCCACTTCCGCCTGATCAATACAGAAAATAATTCCGATTTCTCGCGTATCTCCCGGATATACATTCGCAAGGTACGGCTGTTCTTCAAAAATGATATCCATCCATTTTTTCTGTTCATTCTCTGCTACTGCATAAACCTTTCCTGACAAACGGATCATTTCTTTGTATTTCGTATAGGCAAGAATCTGAACCCTGCCATCTTCCATTAATTCTTTGCAAAAATTTTTACCTCTGGCGGTAAAGAAATAGAGTGCATTCGGTTCGTAATGAATGGCACTGATATTTCGTATCTGTGGTGCTCCTTCACTGTCCACTGTTGCAAACGCAAGCACTCCCACCAGTTGCATCTTCTTTAAGCATGTTTGTAAATCCATTTTATCGCTCCTCCAATATCTCTCCGGTAATCTCATTTCTTGTCTTCCAGCACTGTGGATCTGCCCCATAAAAGTTACCGCTTGTTCCATTGGCAACTGCCGGACATCCACGGCACCATGCCTTAAGTTCACATTTGCTGCATTTTACAAATTTATCGTAATCTCTGTATTTTTCCATCTGACAGATCCAGACGTCTGCCAGTCGGTCTTCAAAAATATTGGCTACTTTACTGTCTGTCACCCTTCTGCATGCCATAATATCTCCATTCGAAGATATGGTAATATGACAGTTTCCACAGTTACAGCCACCATAGATCATTCCTGCCTCTGCACTCTCAGGAAGCTTAAACTCTCCTGTTTCATATTCATACAGCGTCCACAAATGATCCTTTTTATTAAAATAGGTCTCACATCCTGCCTTTTCATATGCCTTATACTTTGCATCACAGACTTCCAGAAGTTTTCTGTATTCTTCCGGTGTCATGCTTGTGTCAACTTCACCACCTGTAGACACATAGCGCGAAAATGCAAAGACCTTTACTTTCGCTTTTACAACTTCATCAATAATATCCGGTATCTCTTCCATATTTGTTTTGGATACCGTACTCATAATTACACTTTTTATTCCTGCTCTGTTCAGACATCCGATTTTCTCAATCGTCAGGTCAAAACTTCCCGGCTTTCTGAACCAGTCATGCGTTTCTCGCATTCCATCCAAAGACATCTGGTATTTATCGCAACCACACACCTTTAGCATTCTACAAATTTCATCGTTCAAATGAAATGGATTTCCCATCAATGTAAATGGTATGTTTTTTGATTTTAACAACACCATCAGTTTCCAGAAATCCGGATGAAGGATAGGATCACCGCCAGTAATATAAAAATATGGGATTCTGTTATACACTTTACAGAAATCTTCACAGTTTTCTACCACTTCTTTCATCTGCTTCCAAGTCATACTCTTAAGCTCTTTGCAGCCTTCACCTGAAAATATATAACAATGCTTGCAACGCTGATCACACTCATCTGTAATATGCCACTGAAAAGAAAAATACTGACTCATCCTATCCAACTCCTTCCTTAACTTATTTTACTTGTCAGATGCTCCACATGCTGTTCCGCATGCCGCACTTGTCTCTTCTGGCTTTTCACCTGCTCCACACGCTGTTCCGCATGCTGAACCAGCTTCTGTTTCTGCTTTTTTCCATCCAAAAAGATTTAATAATGACATTTTGTTACCTCCTGATATTTTGTCTGTTGTTATCTTTGTTGCAAGATTATAATATCAAGAGTTCTTAACCGACAAAAGTACGCACTTTTTTATTACACAGGCATAAAAAGGTAACCTATTGCTTCTTTTGGTCTGTTACATTAAAATTAAATATAACAATAAAAAAGGATGTTATACTAGGAGGCGATCATATGTTAACAAAAGAAGAATTACCGGAATGTCCGGTTGCAACCACAGTTTCACTCATCGGCAGTAAATGGAAATTGCTGATTATCCGAAATCTGCTGGAACGCCCTTGGCGATTCAATGAATTAAAGAAAAATCTTGAAGGAATCAGTCAGAAAGTATTAACTGATTCCTTAAGATCCATGGAAGAGGATGGACTTATCACCCGAACTGTATATCCCGAAGTCCCTCCTCATGTAGAATATGCTTTAAGTGATCTTGGTGAAACTATGCGCCCTATTTTGGATGACATGAAAAAATGGGGGACATGGTATAAGGAGAATTTTTAAAAGGGAAGCTGCTTTCACTTGCAGCTTCCCTCTTCTACAACATCGTATAATCCTCAATAATCGTTATTCCTGGAATGTCTTCAATGCATCAATCGTCCTTTGGATCAGTTCATCCAGTGTCCATCCAAGCATCTCTGCGCCTCTTTCGATCACTTCTCTGGAGCAGCCGGCGGCAAATCCCTTGCTCTTATACTTTTTCTTCACTGACTTTAACTGAAGATCCTGAACGCTTTTGGACGGGCGCATCAATACAACCGCTCCAATCAGTCCTGTCAGTTCATCTACTGCATAAAGTACCTTCTCCATCTCATGCTCTGGTTTTACATCTACGGTAATCGCATAGCCATGACTTGCTGTTGCGTGAATGATCCTCTCGTCAATTCCACGTTCTCTCATAATCTCCTGTGATTTTATGCAATGCTCTTCTGGGAATTGCTCAAAGTCAAGATCATGTAGAAGTCCGACGATTCCCCAGAATTCTTCTTTCTCGCCATAGCCAAGTTCTCTTGCGAAATAACGCATTGTATTCTCAACGATCTGCGCATGTTCCAAATGAAATGCATCTTTATTGTATTCTGTTAATAAGTTCCATGCTTCTTCTCTGGTCATATCTTCTCGGTCCTTTCTTTGTGTGAAACTATTTCTTTGCTGTTTGTTTTTCACATCATAACACACTTTTCTTTTCTATGCAATTCCTATCTGTTTTGTATGTTATTATTGCTGGCCTGGATAAATAAATCCAAACAAAAATACCCTGAAACAGACTTTAAAATCAATCTGTTCCAGGGTAACTTATATTCTTTCACTTATATTCTTTTATCTCAGGCTTTTCTCTTTATCTATTATCTGATTCTGAAGATTGGGCTGATCTTCTTGTAGATCAGAAATACAACAAGTGATACAACAATTCCCTTCACAAGGTTAAACGGTGCTACTGCAAACATAACGAATGTAGTAAGGCTTGTGATGTGTGAGTTAACTGCTGTTCCCATGCCAACCAGTGCATCAATCGGCATTCCAAATGCTTTTGCATAAGTTGGAAGAAGTACGAATCCATTCACGAAGCATCCGATCACGATCATCAGAACTGTTCCTGTTGCCATTCCGATCAGTGCGCTCTTTCTTGTTCTGTTTTTTCTATAGATCAGGCCTGCCGGTACACAGAAAGAACATCCGATAATAAAGTTTGCAATCTCGCCAACACCTGCTGTTTGTGTTCCTGTCATAACAAGATTTAATAAGATCTTAACAAGCTCTACCAGAACACCTGCCATCGGTCCCATCGTAAAACATCCTACCAGAACCGGAACTTCACTTAAATCAATCTTATAAAATGTCGGTGCAAACGGAAGTGGAATCTCAAACATCATCAGAATAATTGCGATTGCTGAAAGCATTCCGATCTGAACTAATGCCTTTACGCCCAGTCTCGGCTGAATCTTCGCATCTGCGTTTGTTAGTGTCTTTGTCTCTGTACTCATAGTGTTACTCTCCTTTTTCTATCCGCTGTCTTTATCCTGAACAGCACTTTTTCTTTTTGAAAAAGGTAATCTTCACAAGAAAAAACCCGGAAGGTTTATTACCTTCCGGGATTCATGTTTTCTGCTCTTAATGGCATTCTCGCAAGACTTTCAAATCAACAGATGTTATTCATCTCTTAACATCCTATCTCTTTTCTGATCCTGCGGGCATGAACTTCTTCTCTCATCCAGACTTTACTGTCGGTACCGGAATTCCCATTCTGTAATGCCATCACAGACGAGTCACCAGTTCAGCCGCATCATATGCGGGTCGCGGACTATACCGCCGGTTGGGACTTGCACCCTACCCCGAAGATTAAATTCCTTTTACTCTTACTACTATAGCGTGCTCTTAATAAAAATGCAACCCCTTTTATTGAAATTTAATATCATTTTTATGCTGAAATCGATATCACCTATAGCACTTTCAATTAATATGTCGATATTCCCATTTTTCTACTAGGTTAATCATGTTCTTAATAATTTTTTTCAATAATGTTCATTTTAGGTTCAAAAGTTCATCACACTTTTTTCACAAAATACCTCTATACTATAATTGTTCTTAAAAAGAACACTTTTTCATAAACTTTTTCCCCCTTGAGTCACAGCGATGTGGCTCATTCCTTTTATATAAAGAAAAATCCTGTCATCTCGACAAGATTTTCTCATACATTCTTTACAGAATACGTTTTCTCCATTTTTCCCATACAGTTCCCTGAACATACTGATAAGCTTTGTCATAAATCAATATCGCTATCTGCCCAACTACTACAGCTGCCAAAATCATCTGATCTGACATCGATTTCTGAAACAGCATCGACCGGAATCCGAAAAGACACGGGAGATAAACCAGATTAAAGATCACATATTTTGCAAGCCAGTATATCCCCATCCTATGTCTCATCTGCGGTCTTTTCGCAAGAAACATCCAGACTGCTTCAATTCCAAGAATATAGAATCCCATCGCAGCAAATGTTATTACATAGAACTTATTCGGCGTAACCAGGAATCCTAGCAGAATTGCTGCCAGATAAAAGGCCGCCCCTGTACGAAGGCCGAACTCACGAATCACAATCCCTACAAAAAATGCCGCTGCTGCCAGCAAAAACAATGTATTCGTCTCGATCACGCTTCCAAGTGCCATACACACGACAGTCACCGCAAGGAGTAAACCTCCAAATGCCATTTGTTTTGCTTTTACATGCATGAGCAGAGATCGCCTCCCATACATTCACACAATGTGTCCGCAAGCCATAAGTCGCAACACATATTTCCTGTACCACAGGAATTCTGTCCTCCCGGTGCATAGCCGCCACCATACGGACTGTTCTGATACCTTCTGCTATTGAAATCCAACTGATTCAACAGCTGACGAAACTGCAGATTGTTTGGTTCCATATTTACCGCCTGTGCTGCATGATCTCTCGCCAGAATCTGATTTCCGATTCCTGCATTCGCACAGCCACTCAGATAATACCACATTGCACTTCTCTGCTGAACCTGATCCAATGTATTGATTGCTTCTCTATAACGTCTGCTGTTAATATAGTTCGCAGCTGCCTGCAGTTTAGGATCCATCGTTCCATAGCCATAAGAACTGTTCTGATTTCCATAAGACTGATTTCCATAAGAATAGTTATCTGAAGAACCGTATCCATAGTTATTCCCGTACGAATTTCCTCCGTTCGCACGTTCTCTCATGATAATATCATACGCTTCCTGCACTTCCTTAAACTTCTCCTCCGCAAGATCAGCCAGCGGATTGTTCACATTTGCATCCGGGTGATATTTTCTTGTCAGATCCCGGTATACTCTCTTTATCTCATCATCCGACGCATTCGGTGATACACCGAGCACATCATATGGATTTTTTGTCATCATTCTTTTCCTCACTTTTCTTCATCTGAATCTTATTATAATGATTCCAGACTCCATCATATAATATATTTCTTAAAATATCTACATCAACCAGACACGGTAACTGTTCAAAGCGGACCGTACTCTCCGCTATCATCATCCGAAGAATCTGTTCCATCTGTGCCTCATAATCCGGCCGCTTTGCCAGTTCTTTCAATGGATTATAACGATTCTTCTTTCTATCTTCCGGCAGATCCTCGTAGGCATCCATCAGATAAATGAATTTTCCGAGATAGAATCCCATCTTTCTGAGCGTCTTCTCCCAGATATCCTCCTTCCAGACAAAAAGTTCTGCCATTAACCTGCCAAAACATCCGGCTGCCCGGTCAATATCCATACTCTTCTCTCGCTCACATTCTCCAAGTTCTTTCAGAGATTTGCGGATGATCTCACTCTGCCGCGGATATTTCTCTATGATTTTCTTCGCTTTCCCCTGAATCAGACTCTTCGTCATCAGACTAGACACTTTACGATCATCCGTCCAGTCATCTTCCATATGATAATATGCAAGCAGCACATTCATCGCCGCCGCATAAGATGTAATCTCATTTCGCAACATATGCTGCCGCTTCACCGGATGAACCTTACAGCGGTGTTCCTCATGTTTCGCAATCGTCTCATATAAAGAAGATAACAGGATCACTGCAAATGTCATGTCATACGTCAATGTCATCTGCCCCATAAATCCATAATCTTCTTTCAATGTCCGGCAAAGTCCACAATAATATGCCCTGTATTTCTTCAGATCTTTTACTTTTAATTCCGGTTCACAAACCGTTACATATCCAAACATGCAATTCCTTTCTCTTCTGGCAATTTTCCTGACTTTATCTATTCTACCTTATTCTTTCCATTTTGCCTATCACATGTCTGTAAAATTAATAAGTTTTTAATTGTTAACCTTTTCGTATTTTATAGTTGACAATTAGCTTTTCATGAATTATACTAACGAAGAACTAAATCGTTGTCTTATTTCAAACAACGATGTTAAAGCTCGCTTGAAACAGCGATAAGTATTAAGATCTAAAGGAGTAAATTAAAATGTCACAGAATGAAACTTCCGGCACAGTTGCCGTAGACAACCAGAAAATAAGAACAAAACAGATGGTACTCATCGCCCTGATGACTGCAGTAACCTGCGTCCTTGGACCCCTTTCCATCCCACTGCCATTCAGCCCGGTTCCGATTTCCCTTACAAACTTTGCAATTTTCCTTGCAATCTTCGTTCTCGGAATGAAAAACGGAACAATCAGCTTTATCATCTACCTCCTGCTCGGAGCAGTTGGTGTACCGGTCTTCTCCTCTTTCCGCGGAGGTTTCCAGGTTCTCGCAGGACCAACCGGTGGATATCTGATTGGCTTCATCTTCCTTGCACTGATCATGGGATTTGCACTCGATCACTTTGACCGTAAGCTCGTTCCTACAATCATCGGAATGATCATCGGAATGGCTGTATGTTATACATTCGGAACTGTATGGCTTGCCAAACTGTTAAGCCTCTCCTTCAAAGAAGGTCTTATGATGGGTGTTATCCCATACCTTGCAGGAGATGCAGCAAAAATCATCATCGCTGCAATCGTAGGTCCAAAACTTTACGGAGCTACACAGAAGATAAGATAATTGAATTGTTCACTGAAAGAAACATCCAAACTAACCTCCATCGGTTTCTGTTTGGATGTTTCTCTTTTTATAGACAATAGTCGGTAACGAGCCTACGGATTTATTTCCACCATTTTGGGGAATAGAAAACCCCAGAGTTGCCGCTCTGGGGTTTTCGCGCTTGTAGTCAAATCACATGAACTACTCACTTCTCTTTGCCTATCGGCATTATAGCATATTCACTTTAACAATACAATATACAAAATTATTAAATCCCTCTCATCGTCAACTGAATCCTCTTCTTCTTCAGATCCACACTCATCACCTTCACATCCACAACATCTCCAACACTTACTGCTTCCAGCGGATGTTTGATATATCTGTCTGTAATCTGGGAAATGTGTACAAGTCCGTCCTGATGAACTCCGATATCCACAAATACTCCAAAGTCGATCACATTTCTTACAGTCCCCTTCAGCACCATACCTTCCTTCAGATCTTTCATCTCAAGGACATCTGTGCGAAGGATTGGCTTTGGCATCTCATCACGCGGATCACGCGCCGGTTTCTCAAGCTCCTTGACAATATCACGAAGCGTAATCTCACCGATTCCAAGCTCTTCTGCAAGCTTCTTATAATCTCCGATTGTAAGACCAAGTCCTGTCAGCTGATGTGCTGTGATAGCATCTGCTTCGTACCCTTGCTTCTTCAACAGCTTTTCTGCTGCAGCATAAGATTCCGGATGAACACCTGTAGCATCAAGTGGATTCTTACCTTCGGAAATACGCATAAAACCTGCGCACTGCTCGAACGCTTTCGGTCCGAGTTTCGGTACTTTAAGCAATTCTTTTCTGTCTGTAAAACGACCGTTTTCTTCTCTGTAAGCCACAATATTTTTTGCGATTGCACTGCTGATTCCTGAGATGTAAGAAAGTAACGGTGCAGAAGCAGTATTTAAATCTACTCCAACTTTATTTACGCAATCCTCTACAACTCCGTTTAAAGACTCCCCAAGCTTCTTCTGGTTCATATCATGCTGATACTGGCCGACACCGATGGATTTCGGATCAATCTTTACAAGCTCTGCAAGCGGATCCTGCAGACGGCGTGCGATTGATGCCGCGCTTCTCTGTCCCACATCAAATTTCGGGAATTCTTCTGTTGCCAGCTTACTTGCAGAATAGACAGATGCTCCCGCCTCATTAACGATCACATACTGTACCTTCTCCGGAATCTCTTTCAGAAGCTCTACGATAAACTGTTCTGATTCACGGGAAGCAGTACCATTTCCAAGAGAGATCAGAGAAACGTGATACTTCGGAATAATCTTCTTAAGCAGATCTTTACTTGCCTGGATCTTCTTCTCTGTTGTCGGTGCAGTCGGATAAATAACGGTTGTTCCGATTACCTTTCCTGTCTCATCAACAACTGCCAGCTTGCATCCCGTACGGAAAGCCGGATCCCAGCCAAGCACAACCTTGCCTGCAATCGGCGGCTGCATCAGGAGCTGATGAAGGTTCTTTCCAAACACTTCGATTGCCCCGTCTTCTGCCTTCTCTGTCAGTTCGTTTCTGACCTCACGCTCAATAGCCGGTCCGATCAGACGGTTGTAACTGTCTGCAATTGTCTCTTTCAATACCGGTGTTGTATAAGGATTCTCTGTACGGATCACTTTTCTCTCAAGATATCTTAAAATATCTTCTTCCGGTGCTTCCACCTTCACTGTCAGGAATTTCTCTTTCTCACCACGGTTCAATGCAAGAATTCGATGTCCTGCAAGCTTCGCAACTGCTTCTTCAAACTCATAATACATCTCGTAAACAGACTCTGCCTCCGGATCCTTCGCCTGAGAAGTAACCTTTCCTTTTCTCATTGTCGTCTCTCGGATCCAGGTTCTGTAAGCCGCCTCATCTGAAATGCTTTCTGCAATAATATCACATGCTCCGCTGATTGCATCCTTTGCACTTTCCACACCTTTTTCTTCGGAAATATACGCTTCCGCTGCCTTCTCAAGCGGCTCTTTTGTCTTCTGCAATGTGATCAGTGCAGCTAATGGCTCAAGTCCCTTTTCCTTCGCGATTGTCGCACGGGTACGTCGTTTCGGACGATACGGACGATACAGGTCTTCTACTGCCACAAGTGTTTCCGCTGCCAGAATCTGTTTCTTTAATTCTTCTGTCAGTTTTCCCTGCTCCTCGATACTTGAGATTACCTGTTCTTTCTTCTCTTCCAGATTTCTTAAATACACCAGACGCTCATATAGCTTTCTCAATTGTTCGTCATTCAGTTCTCCGGTTGCTTCTTTCCTATATCTTGAAATAAATGGAATCGTATTGCCTTCATCGATCAGCTGTACTGCCGCATCGATCTGCCAGCGTTTTACATCCAGTTCTTCTGTCAGTCTCTGATTAATATCCATTCTTTTTAGTCCTTTCCACTTTCATAGGCATTCTGTACCTGTTCGGTCAGCTCTTTTCCGCCGTTCGCATACCATTCTACCACAAAAGTATCAAAGTAATCCACTGGTTTCTCCCCACTGATAATCTGAAGAAACGCTTCATTCTCCAGTTCTTGTAATTCCTGCGGGATTTCGGCATTTACGTTTTCCAAAGGCAGTGTCTGTGCACTTCGTATTCCCGCTTTCTGCAGTTCCCCCACTGCCTCAATTCTTGATGCATAAGCTGCCCAGCCATTTGCCGTTGTCAACTGTCCATTCAAAAATGATTTACATGTATCATAATAAGATTTTTCTAGTCCACTCAATTCCGACACATCAAGCGTTTTATCCAACGCTGCCTGAATATGTTCCGTTGTCCGATAAAGTGCATCCTCATAATCCACATTAATATTCAGCGGACGGGCCGTCGGATCTACATTAATGGAAAAATAGTCATTCACCTCTCTTGCTGAAGCATCATTTGCATATCTGGACTGATCAAAAATAGCACTCACATACTTTGCTACAATTTCCGGATGCTCATATCCTTTGCGTACCACCACATACATCCACTGATCATACGATTCAAAAACTGATATCTTCTGTGTCTCATTCACTTGTTCTTTGTCTAAAAGATACGGTTTCCACTCTGCATTTGAATCGACACTATATGCCGCACTAAGCGGATTATTCGGAGCCCACCAACGTCCGTAGATTGCTCCGCAATGTCCGGTTTTTAACAGATTATCTATGTTTTCCGTCTTTCTCAACAAGAATCTCTGGTCGAGTATCCCATCCTCATATAGATTACGAAGCTTTGAAAGTGCTTCTTTTGTTTCCTGCGTTACTGACCCATAAACTACATCTCCACTTTCATCCAGAATCCAGTGACATGGCATTGCACCTGCATGTATAAACGCTGAATCCACTCCATAAGTCTGGTCCGCCCCGGCAATCACATCTGTACTACAGGCAAGACCAATCGTCTGACCGTCTCCTGCTGCATCTTGTTCTACAAATGCACGCACTATCTCCAACGCTTCTTCTACCGTTTCCGGTTCCTTCAATCCCAACTTCTCAATCCAGTCTTTCCTCAACCAGAGAAGTGGAGCTCCGTCATCGATCACCGTATTCGGAAATGCATACAACTTTCCATCAACTGTTGCAGATTGTAAGAGAGAATCTCCATAACTGTCATACATTTCTTTGATTGTATCTGTCGTACACTCTTCATAAGTTTCTGTGAGGTCTTCAATCATACCTGCTTCAATCAGGCGGAGCAGGTTATCTCTTCCCTTCACGACAAGCACATCCGGAATATCTCGATCTTCAATCGCTACATTGACTGCCTCTTCATACGTATTGCCATCCTGCAATTCAAAGACATCTGCATTTTTAATATTAAGCACTTTCTTCAGATATCTCGTATACGCATTGTTTTCGTACGTATTTCCCACCGGGAGATTCGAATTATTTGCTCCTGCAATCTTGCCAAGTGTATACGTGACTGTCTCAGGATATTTTCCAAGCGGCGTATGCATTGCTTCATACATCTGTTTTCTTTTCCCTTCAGCTGCTTCGCCTGCACCAGACTCACTTTGAGATGCATCTGACTGTTCCATCTGTCTTTGACTTTCTTTTGATTCAAAACAAGTTCCGCACCAAAGTATCATCAACAAAATTAATACAAGCTGGGCTGAAAGAATTCGCTTTTTCCTATCGTTTTTCATAGCACCTTTGCCTCCGTCTTCTTCGGAATCCGGATAAAGACACGCGTTCCTTTTCCAGGAGTGCTTTCTATCTTCATCTCACCTTTCTCTCCGTAAAGAACATGGATTCTGTCACAGACATTTCGCACGCCATAACCGGACGACTGATAGGTCAGGATCTGATCTGCCTTTTCCTGCGTCATTCCTGCTCCGTTGTCCCTGATTTCAAAGAAAATATGCTCATTTTCTTCACGAATCGTCAGCCACAATGTTGGATCCTCATTATCTGACACATCGATTCCGTGATCGATTGCATTTTCTGCCAGCGGCTGCAGGATCAGCTTCGGTATCATATAATCATTAAGACCGTCTGAAATCTGTTCGACCACACGGAACTCGTTATCATGCATAACCAACTGGATCTTGAGGTATGCACGGATATTATCAATTTCTTTTGCCACTGTAGTCATTGTTTCACCACGATTCAGGCTTGTTCTATAATAAGTAGACAGTGCCAATGTCACATAACTGATTTCATCCTCCCCCGCTTCAATTGCTTTCCAGTTGATAATAGAAAGTGAATTGTAAAGGAAATGTGGATTGATCTGTGCCTGCAGCGCTCTCATCTCACTATTCTGAAGCTGGATCTTACTCTCATATACTTCTGAGATCAAATGGTTCATCTGATCCATCATGCGCTGGAATGACCGAATCAACACACCAACCTCATCCTTGGACTTACTCTGCACCGTAACCTTGCGAAGTCCCATATTGATCTGGTTCATATTCTCTGTCAATAATTCCAACTGTGACACCATACGGATGGAGAAAACATACCCTAAAAGACTCAAAAGGAGAACACTGATTAAAATTAACGGAATATTTTTAAGCAAAAGCTTATGGATTGCATTTTCACTTACCGCCTTCGGACGATAGATATAGAAATTCCATCCGGTATCTTTCATTGTTCTCTGTGAAATATAATACTTATCACTGATATCCTTAAGATTCTCAATATTCTTTGGATGATATTTTTTATCCATAGAACAATCCGCATAAACAACATTTCCATTATCGTCCATAATCATGCCACCTGTATTATCTGTAATCTGACTCATGAATGGACTAAGAACTTTTTCATAATCCAGACGCATCTCCAATACTGCTTTGATCGTATCATTATCGTAGAATTTTCGACTGGCAATGATTGATTTATTTCCCCCACGAGTAATGCTCCACTGCATCAGCGTTCCTTCATTCAGTCTGGAATACCACTGTTGATTTTCCGCTTCTGACATTGGAAGAAGTGTATCTCCATGTGGCACTTCTATATTGTCAGAATACAGCGTAATACTCCGAATCTCTTTGTGATAGATGGTCGGCATCTGAAGCAACGGATCTGCTACTTTCACATATTTCAAATATTTCTCATAATCTGATTCCATTTCCGTATCGAAAATATTCCTGAGACTTTGTGAATAGGATAAATAATCGACCAGATTTTCATAAATCTGTGACTGGTTCTCAATTGAGTTCACCGACTGCTCCAGTATTTTTTCCAGGTTATACTGTTCCTTTTCTCTCAGCTGATTCGTCATGCCATATTGCATAGAAAAAGCCAGGAATACAACCGGCACCAATCCTGCAATCAACATCAAAACTGACAGTTTCTTACGGAATTTCAGATTTTCAAATCGATGGAGCAGCTTCCGTATTTGTTTTTTCATCCGCCTCTGTTCCTTTCCTGCATGCTTCCGGTGTGTCTCCGAAAAATTCCCGGAAGCTTCTGCAGAAGTATGAGTTATTGGAAAATCCTACTTCTTTTGCAATTCCGGAGATCTTCATATTCGTTGTCTCAAGAAGTTCTTTCGCTTTTTCCATCCGCACTTCACGGATAAAGCGGTTCAGTGTCACTCCCGTTTCTTCTTTAAACACAGCACTCAAATATCCGGGAGAAAGAAATACCATTGCTGAAAGCGTCTCTGCTCCAAGATTCCTCTCCTGGTAGTGATGATAAATGTAACTTTTTACTTTCGTAATCTCTGAACGGAATCCGTCTTCCTGTTCCTGTATACAGTGTTCATATTCCTGAAGTGCTTCGTCTACTATAGCGATCACATCCTTCAGGTTTTTGCAACGATATAACCGATCCACTCTCTTCGAAAGCATTTTCTCATCCATTTCATCCATCTGATCAAGCAATTCTTTTAAAATTCCGGAAAATACAAACTTTACATACATATCTGAAAACTGCTTATTGGCACGGTATTTATCTTCCAATTTCTGAAACTCCTGACGGAGATGGGGCAGATCTTTATATTGAATATCATTCGTGATCTGTTCCATGATTTCAGAATCTTCTGCCGGGTCTGCTTTCTTCTCTTCCTGCTTTTCTCCGTGAAAAAATAAATGCTGATGTGGCTGGTAGAACTGCTCTTCCAGCATTCCTTCCAGGGCTTTAAACTCCTCTGCCAGATTCTTTCTATCCTCAATTTCTTTACTGACCGCAAAATAACATTCACTGTCAAACTGATGCGCAAAGAACCGATACATTTTCTCTACAACCACATGATAGTCTGTATACTTCTCCGGGAACAGAAAGATGGACTCATTTGAATTCAGATTCACATAATAAAATTCTCTCTGCACCTCTTCCTTCAGACTTGTCAGAAAATGTTCCTCCTCCGTCTCAAAAAAACCATTGGATGCACTGACAAGAACCATGCGCGAAAACTGTGAAACATCGTCTTCTGTTTCATCCGTTAATTTCTCAAGTTGAACAAAATCCTCTTCTTTTCCCGAATATAGATATCTCAGGAAGAAGTATTTCTTCAGATAATCTTCTTTTCTGTTCTGCTGCTTTTGCTTCTCTTCCTTAGATGAGATATTTTCCATCACTCGTTGAAAGGTCTTATGAAATTCGTTCGGATCGACCGGCTTTAGGACATAATCCACGACACCATATCGCAGAGCCTCTCTCGCGTAAGAAAAATCATTATATCCGCTGAAAATCACGATTTCCATCTCCGGATGATCTTCTCTTGCTGCTTTTGTCAGTTCCAGTCCGTTCATGTAAGGCATCTTTACATCCGAAAATAAAATATCTACATGATTCGAAGCCAGTATACCAAGTGCATCCTTTCCATTCGCCGCTTCTAAAATCTGGAAGTCTCCCTCTCTTTTCAGCAGAAAACGGATTCCCCTTCTCTCCAGTTTTTCATCATCTACGATCAGTATTGTAATCATTCCCCCGCGCCTCCCACACGCTCACTTTATATTTTCACTATTTCTTTTATAACGTCCGAAAACAGCAGGGAATGATCACTCACTCTCTGCTGTCTTTTTTAAGTTTTTATAATTCTATTTTAATTCATCTCTCAGCCATTGTCTATACTAGCCTTTGTTACTGTTCACACGATGTGCGACCAGCAACGCATCTCGCCATTTTAAATCG